>NZ_JAKMTB010000001.1:0-300000 GCF_025772985.1 Campylobacter sp. CNRCH_2014_0184h
AAAATATAGAAGAAAATATAGAAGAAAATATAGAAGAAAACCCCGCCGAATTTGATTCTCTTGATGATTTACCTATGGTTGAAGAAATGAGCGAAAAAGAGATGAGTTTTGATGATTTACCTGAAGATGCTCAATTTATTGGTGAAGCAAAAGATGATGATAGTGTTACAGAAGAAAATGAACCTTTAGTAGAAGAGGTTTTTGAAGATGAAAGTATAGATGATTTTCAACCAGAAGAGGAGTTAAGCACTCAAGATAAAATAAAAGAAGAATTAGCTGCTATTGATGAATTAGATGAAGAATTTGGTGATATTGATGAGAATTTAATGAGTGATTTTGATATGCAGGATTTAAGTGAGGGTGAAGATTTACAAATGAAATCACAAGCCGATGTGAATGAGGAAAATATAGAGGAAAATATGAGTGAAGTTTTAGATGAAACGCAAGATGAATTTGCAAATTTAAACGAAAATGATATTATGTTAGCTTTAGGAGAAGAACTTGCTCCAGCTATTGTAGAAAAGAAAGAAGTAAGCAAGGTAAACACTGAAGAAAAAGCAGAGAATTTACAAGAAGATGAAATGGTAAATGAGCTTAGTAAAAGTATAGCTCAAACTATCACTTCGAGTATTACCGATGATACTTTAAAAGCAGCCTTAAAAGGCATGAAAATGAATATAAACATTAACATAAGCTTTGATGAGGATAAACATTGAGTGGTCAAATTTTAATCATCTCAGGACCAAGTGGAGCAGGTAAGAGTACCTTGCTTCAAAGGCTTTTTAAAGAAAAAGATAATATTTATTTTTCTATTTCAAGTACAACAAGAGCTCCTAGAGAAAATGAAAAAAATGGAGTAGATTATTTTTTTATTAGCGAAGAAGAATTTAAACAAGGTATAGAAAAAGGTGATTTTTTAGAATGGGCTTTGGTGCATAAAAACTATTATGGTACTTCGTTAATTCCTGTGAAAAAAGCATTACAAGAGGGTAAAAGTGTCATTTTTGATATCGATGTGCAAGGTTTTTGTATAGCTAAAGAAAAAATGCCTGAATATATTACTTCTGTTTTTATTACAACTAAAAATAAAAAAGAACTTGAAAAAAGATTGCTTAAGCGAAATACTGATAAAATAGAAGATATTAGCAAAAGATTGGAAAATGCTAGTGATGAAATGGCTTATTTGGATCGATATGATTTTTTAATCATAAATGATGATCTTGAAAAAAGCTATAGGGAGTTAGAAGCGGTTTTTGAAGCTTCAAAATTAAAAAGTACAAAACATGATTTAAAACAAATTCAAATTCAATGGAATAAAGGAGAATAAAATGCATATGCCAAGCGGAACTCAATGGTTGATTATATTACTTATAGTAGTGTTACTTTTTGGTGCAAAAAAAATTCCAGAGCTTGCTAAAGGCTTAGGAAAAGGTATTAAAACTTTTAAAGATGAAATGAATACAGAAGATGATAAAAAAATCGTTCAAGAAGATGCGCAAAAAATTGAAAAAATCAATGAAAAAGATGTTCTTGTAAAAGAAAATAACGAAGAAGTAAAAAAAGCTTAAGGCAATACATTGAAAACTTTAGTTTATAAAGAAATTAAAGAAAAATTAGGAAGAGATTTTATCTTAGAAAATCCCAAGAATAAAAATCTAGCTCATTTTGCCACGCCTTTGGCTTTTTCTTTGGCTAAAGAATTAAAGCAAAATCCTATGATAATTGCCAATGATATTGTTGCTAAGTTAAAAAATTGTGATTGTTTTGAAAGTGTAGAGGCTTTAAATGGTTATGTAAATTTTAAACTTTCAAAAGCTTTTTTAAATTCTTTGGCTACGCAAGCTTTGGGCGATAGTAAAAATTTTGCAAAAGATGATAAAAAAGAGCAGAGTTTTTTACTTGAATATGTGAGTGCAAATCCGACAGGACCTTTACACATAGGACATGCTAGAGGGGCTATTTTTGGCGATACTTTAACTAGGGTTGCTAGGCATTTAGGGTATAAATTTGATACAGAATATTATGTCAATGATGCGGGTAATCAAATTTATCTTTTAGGTCTTTCTATATTACTTGCAGTAAAAGAGCATTGTTTAAAAGAGCAAGTTCAATATCCTGATGAGTATTATAAAGGCGAATATATCGTAGATGTAGCAAAAGAAGCTTTTGTTGATTTTGAAAAAGATTTCTTTGTAGAAGAAAACATTCCGCAATTAGCACTTTGGGCTAAGGATAAAATGCTTAAAATTATCAAGCAAAATTTGGCCGATGCTAAGATATTTATTGATACTTATGTGAGCGAAACGAGTTATTATAATGAATTAGAAAATACCTTAAAAGCTTTAAAAGAGCATGGTGGTACTTATGAACAAGATGGTAAAATCTGGCTTGCATCAAGTGCTAAAGGCGATGAAAAAGATCGTGTGATTATTAAAGATGATGGAAAAGGAACTTATCTAGCTGCTGATATAGTTTATCATAAAGATAAAATGAGCCGCGGTTATGATAAGTGTATTAATATATGGGGAGCTGATCATCATGGCTATATAGCTAGAATGAAAGCTGCTATGGAATTTTTAGGTCATGATAGTCAAAATCTTGAAATTATCTTAGCGCAAATGGTTTCATTATTAAAAAATGGTGAGCCTTATAAAATGAGCAAAAGAGCAGGAAATTTCATCTTAATGGGTGATGTTTTAGAAGAGCTTGGCAGTGATGTGTTAAGATATATTTTTATTAGTAAAAAATGTGATACACATTTAGAGTTTGATGTAGATGAGTTTAAAAAAGAAGATAGCTCTAATCCTGTGTATTATATTAATTATGCTCATGCTAGAATTCATCAAGTATTTGCTAAGGCGGGTAAAAGTGTAGATGATGTTATGCATGCTAAATTTGAGAGTTTGAATGAAGATGGCATGAATCTTTTATTTGAAAGTTTAAATTTAAAAGCAGTGCTTAATGACGCATTTGAGTCAAGAGCCTTGCAAAAAATTCCTGATTATTTAAAAAATTTAGCTTCTTTATTTCATAAATTTTATAATGAAAATAAAGTAGTTGGCTCAGATAACGAAGATGAGCTTTTAAAACTTTTTGCCGTATGTGCTTTAAGTATTAAAACAGCTTTTGCACTTATGGGAATAGAGGCAAAAAATAAAATGAATCACGATTAATTTTGGTCGTGATTTTTACTTTTTTTAATACTTCTTGTCATCATAAAGCTTTGCTCAAAAAACAAAAGCAAAGTCACACTTACTCCTACTGCTAAGGCTAGTGTTACTGAAAGTGTTGTAAAAAAATGATCAAAAAATTGAATCAAGAAATTAGTCTTTTCGCTAATATCTTCTGAGCGTATAAAAGAAATCAAATACAATATGGCCTTATATGCATAAATTCCAGGTATCATAGGAATGAGAGCGGGAAAAGCTATGATTTCAGCAGGTGTTTTAAAAATCTTAGCTAAAAATAAACCAAGACAGCCTATACTAAAAGAAGCTATAAAGGTTGCAATAGCCAAGGTTTGAAAGCCAAAATATCCCATCAAGGTAAAGCGCATACCATGAGCTATAGCGGCTAATATGGCTGAGAGTATGAGTGTTTTAAAGGGTGGATTACACACATAAGCAAAACCAAAACCTGTTAAAGCTGCAAAAAACATATCCCAAAGTATAGAAGAATAATCAATCATCTTAAAATCCCAAAATCATTAATACCAAGAGTAGTGTAAATTCCAATGGCAATACAACATACTAATATCGCTACGCTTATAATACGACTAAGTCCCATAAGTATATGATCTTTTAAAATGTCTATAACGGAGTTTATAAAATAAACTCCAGGAATTAAATATAATATACTAGAACCCAAAGCAACATTAGCTTCTTGCACGAGTTTTAAATCCACTCCAAAAAATACAATAAAAGAGGATAAAAAAGAACAAATAATGTATTGAATTCTTAAATCAATTTTTATTCTAGTGAGTAAAACTCTTAAGCCAAAACCTACTAAAGTAGCTAAAAATACAAATAAACAGCCATAAAAATCTCCTCCAAATAGCTTGCAAAATGCTGAGTTTGCCACTGATACTAAAAATAAATTCGCTAAAAAAGGATTTCTTGTGCTTTGTTTGAGTTTTATAAGAGAAAATTTAGCTTCTTCTAGGTTGTATTTATGATCATGAATTTGCCAGCTTAATGCACTAAGTTCTAAAATAAGTTTAAAGTTAATGTGATTGTGCTTATTAGGTATGATATAGGTTCTTTGTATGGAATTATTATCTTTATCAAAAATATTTAGTGTGGTATGATGAAAGAAAAAATTCATGTTAATCTCATAACCATATGCATTAGCTATTCTTCCAACGCACTTTGCCACTCTTGCTGTGTAAGTTCCAGCACTTAGAAAAACACTAATGTATTCGATTAAAAAATCTGTTAAATTTTGAATAGATGGCTTTTGCATAACATTTTTCTTTGAAATAATTTTTATAAGATTTTATCAAAAATCAAATATAAAATCATATAAATTTAAATGTTTTTAGAAAATATATATTAAATTAAAGGAAATAATAAAATACCTAGCTAATGAAACTAGGTATTTAAAAATGAAATTTTAAGATATCTTTTTCCTTTTTTGGATATAGATATAAATAGCTACAATCATAGTAGCAAAAATAATACAAGCTACAATAACAAAATGCAAATATTCTTTGATTAAATCTTCATTTTTACCTAAAATATAACCTAATATAAGCAAAATCAAACACCAAATTCCAGTCCCTAAACTAGTATAAAATATAAACTTTTTCAAATTCATTCTTGCTAATCCTGCGGGTAAAGAAATATACTGACGCAAACCAGGGATTAATCTACCACTAAAGGTTGATATCTCACCATGTTTGTTAAAAAAGGCTTCAAATTGAGCAAATTTTGCTTCATTAACTCCAAAATATTTGCATATTTTTAAAAGAACTTCCCGTCCTAAAAAATAACATAAATAATAATTAAGCAAAGCTCCTAAAAGAGCTCCAAAAGTCCCACAAAGCAGACATAGCCAAAAGTTAAGTTCATTTTGATGGGCTAAATATCCAGCAGGTATCATCACTACTTCACTGGGAAAAGGAAAAAAAGAACTTTCTACAAACATAAGAAAAATAATCCCCCAATAACCCCAATCTTTTGCAAGAGTGAGTAAAAAATCTATAATATCACCAAGCATAAATAACCTTTATTTTTTAAGCTAATGATATAAGTTTAGTTTTAATGTTTTAAAAATACAACATCGCTTTTGCGCAAATGATTATTAAAATACATAAAACCAATGCAATCAAGTGAGATTTTAAAGGATCTTTTCTTTTTAAAACTTTTATAAAAAATAAAGAATAAAAAGTCAAAGCTAGCATTGTTATTAATAATAAAAGTTTGATAAATAAAAATATGCCAAAATTACTCGCAAAAAAATCCCAAAAAGAGTTAAATTCATAAAAGCTCAAAAGATAAAATCCACTTAGTAAAAGTAAGATAAAAATACCAGCAAAAATAAAAATACTTGATTTAGTATAAGCTTTTTTAATTTTATCACAATCTTCTTTGTTTGCGTGTTGATAAGCAAAGCGATAAACACATACATCAAAAAATACATAGGCTATAAAAATACAGCGCAAATAAGATGAATACAAATAAAAATAAAATGCATAATTAATCTCCTTAAAAATCATAGCACAATTTTAAGGAGATATAAAATTAAAGTTTTTCTAAAATTTGGATAGTTTTGATTTTATCTCCTGCTCTAATGCTATCTAGTACTTCCAAACTTTCTTTATCTTCAGGGTTAATTTGCCCAAAGATAGTATGCACTCCGTCTAAATGAGGCTGCGGGCTGTGACAAATGAAAAATTGCGATCCGCCTGTATCTCTGCCAGCGTGAGCCATAGATAAGCTACCTCTTAAGTGCTTGTGTTTTTGATTGTCACATTCACATTCTATCTCATAGCCAGGGCCACCTGAGCCTATACCATAAGGACAACCACCTTGTATCACAAAATTTGGAATCACGCGGTGAAAAACAAGCTCATCATAAAAACCATCATTGGCTAAGTTGGCAAAATTACACACAGTTTGTGGTGCTTCATCAGGAAATAATTCTAATTTCATATCACCTTTTTCGGTGCTAATGATAGCAAAATTGTATTTTTTTGCATTTTTTGTGTCGATTTTTTTAAGCATTTTTTGATCCTATTCTATATTAGTATAAACTGCTTGTACATCATCATCATCTTCTAATTTATCAAGCAATTTTTCAATATCAAGAAGTTGTTCTTCGCTAAAATTTACAGGATTGTTAGCAAGATATTCAAGTCCTGCTTTTTTAAGCACTAAACCTTTTTTTTCTATGGCATTGCTAAGCTCGCCAAAAGCAGTGTAATCACCTATAATTAGTAATTCCTCTTCATTTTGCTCAAGCTCTTCAAGTCCTGCATCAATGAGTTCAAGCTCAAGTTCTTCTAAATCTCCATCATATTTTTCAAGATGAAAAACAGCTTTATGTGAAAACATAAAAGTTAAAGAGCCATTTTGTAAAATTTCTCCACCATTTTTGCTAAAAATCGCTTTTACATTGGCCACTGTGCGTGTAGGATTATCACTCATACACTCAACAATGATTAAAGCTCCATGTGCTGCTTTTCCTTCATAGTGGATATTTTTAATATCAGCACTATCTTTTCCACTTGCTCTTTTAATAGCTGCATCGATATTGTCTTTTGGCATATTATTAGCTTTTGCAGTAGCTATGGCACTACGAAGCTTTGGATTCATATCAGGATCAGCTCCGCCTTCTTTTGCTGCTACTTGTATAGCCTTTGCAAGTTTTGGAAAAAGTTTGCTCATTTTATCCCATCTTGCTTCTTTAGAGGCTCTGCGATATTCAAACGCTCTTCCCATAAATTCTCTCTTTCTTATATTGTTTTAAAGTTAAAAGTATAAACTAAGAAGTCTAAATTTGATTTTAAAGGAGTAAAAGAGTGATCAGAAAAGCTAGAAAAGATGATGTTAAAAAATGCATGCAATTGCTTGCTTTAGCAATGGATCATTTTATATACAAACTTAGTGGTTATAATGATCATCAAAAAGCCATAGAGGTTTTAGAAAATTTCTTCACTCAAGAAAATAATCGTTTAAGCTATGAAAATATATATGTTTATGAAGAAGATAGGGAAATTTTAGGTGCGATTTGTTGTTATGATGGGGCTTTGGCGGATGAGCTAGATAAGCCTTTAAATGAGCATTTAGAATTTTTAGGAATCAAAGAAAAAGTTTTAAAAGAATGTGAAAATGAGTTTTATTTAGATAGTATTTGTGTGGATGAAAAAGCAAGAGGGAAAGGTATTGCTAAGAAATTGATTGAATGCGCTTTCAATGAAGCTTTGAAAAATGGTAAAAAGCTTTCATTAATCGTAGAAGATGAAAATATAAATGCAAAAATGCTTTATGAAAAAATGGGTTTTAAACTGATAAAAAATAAAATTTTTCACTCTCATAAATATGAATACAGAGAAAAAGGAGAATAAATGATTATAAAAACTAAAAATATTAATTGTCAAAGTTGTGTAAATTTAATCAAGGCTTCATTGGAAGATGAATTTGGTACTATGCAAATAAATGTTGAAACAAAAAGTATTGAGATTGATTTAAAAGCAGAGCAAGTTGAAGAGTTCAAAAAACAATTGCAAGATTTAGGTTTTGAGATAGATGAAGCATGAGTTAAAATTAAAAATAGGCAATATGACTTGTGTTAATTGCTCTAATGCTATAGAAAAAGTTTGTGCAAAAATTGATGGAGTCGAAGATGTAAGTGTTTCTTATGTCAATTCTAGCGGGGTGTTTTTGCTTAAAGATTTATCCTTGGAAGTAAAAATCAAAGAAAAAATCAAAGCTTTGGGTTTTGAGATATTACAAGAAGAGCAAAATTTATACGAGTTTAAACTCAAAGAGCTTAAAAATATGAAAACAAAGCTTATCATGAGTATAATTTTAAGCTCTATTGTGATGTATTTTGAAATGTTTGTTCAAGGAAATGTTTCTGCTTTAATTCAAATGTTTTTATCTATGATAGCGATTTTTTATTGTGGAAAAGGTTTTTTCATCCACGCTCTTAAAGGATTAAGACATAAAAATTTAGATATGAACACTTTGATATCCTTAGGTGCCTTTACTTCTTTTGTATATTCTTTTTTTGTGTATTTTGAGGTATTTGGCAAAGATGGTTATTTGTATTTTAGTGGTGGAGCGATGATTATAAGCTTTGTTTTATTGGGTAAATACTTAGAAGAAAAGGCTAAATTTAAATCCTTAGAATATCAAAATAAATTAAAAAACATAGATATTAAAAAAGCTAATATAATCTTAGAAGATGGAAGTATAAAAAGCATACCCAGTGCTTTTGTAAAAGAAAATGATGTGATTTTAGTAAAAGAGGGCGAAAGCGTTGTTGCTGATGGGATGATTATAGCAGGTGAAGCTGAGGTTGATGTGAGTTTTTTAACAGGAGAGTTTTTACCACTTTTTAAAAAGCAAGATGATGAGATTTTAGCAGGAACTGTGTTGATTAATGGAAGCTTAAAGATTAAAGCCAATAAAAAGGCGATTGAAAGTTCATTAGAACAAATCAAAGATCTTGTTTTTAAAGCAGGTAGTGTCAAAACACCTTTAGCAAATTTAGCTAATAAGATTTCAGCTTATTTTGTAGCTTGTATTATAATTTTAACACTTTTTGTGTTTGCTTTTTGGTATTTTAAAGAAGGAATTAATGCAGCGTTTTTACATGCTTGTGCTACGCTTTTAATCTCTTGTCCTTGCGCTTTGGGCTTAGCAACCCCTATAGCCATAGTTAGTGCTTTAGCAAATGGAGCAAGAAATTTTATCTTAGTGAAAAATCCAGCAGTGCTAGAGAATTTAGCTAGTATAAAACTTGCTATTTTTGATAAAACAGGTACTTTAAGTCAAGATGACTTAAGTGTTTATAAGCATGATCTAACTCAAGAAAATTTTCAAAAACTCACCCAAATTGAAAATTTAAGCTCACACCCAATCGCAAAGGCTTTTACTAAAGAATTGAATGTAAATTTAAATTTACAAGGAAAATTAAGTGTTTTAGTGGGTAGTGGTTTGCTTTATGAGGAAAATGAAGATAAATATTTAATAGGCAATGAAAAATTAATGTTTGAAAATGGCGTTGATATACAAAAAAGCAAACAATTTTTACAAGAATTTGAAGATCAAGCACCTATATGTTTGTATTTTGCAAAAAATAAAATTTGTCTTGGTGGGGTTTGCTTGAAAAATGAACTTAAAAACGAAGCTAAAGACTTGATAGCAAATTTAAAACAAAAAGGTGTAAAAAGTATTATTTTAAGCGGTGATAATAAAAAAAGTGTTGCCAAAATAGCAAATGAGCTTAATATTGATGAATATTATTCTGACTTAAAACCCGAGCAAAAGCTTGATTTTATAAAAGAAAAAATCAAAAAAGAAAAAGTGCTTTTTATAGGAGATGGTATCAATGATGCTCCTGCTTTAAATTTAGCTAGTGCAAGCATAAGTTTTTCCAAAGCAAGTGAGCTTGCTAAAAAAAGTGGAGATTTGATTTTGATAAAAGATGATTTATCTTTAATAGCTTATTGTTTTGAGCTTTCTCAAAAAACTAAAAATATCATCAAACTTAATCTTTTTTGGGCTTTTATTTACAATGCTTTGTGTATTCCTATTGCAGCAGGTTTTGTGCCATTTATAAGTCTTAGTCCGCATTTGGCAGCTTTAGCAATGTGTTTTAGTTCAGTAACAGTTGTACTAAATTCTTTAAGATTACGTTAGGTATTTAAGTTTATTTAATATTTTCTATAATATATTAATATAAATTTAACAAAAAGGAGTACTAGAATGAATTGCAATTGCGGTTTTTCTATGATGAATATAGTAAGATATTCTAAAATGATTATCTTGCTTACAGTTGCCTCTTTAGCGGCTATTGTTGTTTTTGGTAATGTAACTGATTACAATTCAAATTTTCAATTTGTAAAACATGTTATGAGCATGGATACCAAACCTGATTATTTAGGTAATGCTATTGTTTATAGAGCTATTACAAATTCTACTATCCATCATATTGCCTATATTTTTATTATTTGTTTTGAAGCTTTTATTATGTTAACTGCTTTAAAAGGCGCTTTGGATATGTTTAACGCAAGAAATTCAGATGCAAAAACTTTCCATGAAGCTAAAAAATTTGGAATCATTGCTTTAACTTGTTGTTGTTTACTTTGGTTTTTTGGCTTTCAAGTAGTGGCTGCAGAATGGTTTGGTATGTGGATGAGTAAAACTTGGAATGGCTTACCTGATGCTACCAGATTAGTAACTTATATGCTTTTAGCTTTAATTTATATTAGTATCAAAAACGATGATTGATTCATCAAACTCCTAAAAAGGAGTTTGATTTTATAGTTCATTAACAGCACGATATGCTTGGTCAATTGCTGCGTGCATATAAGCATCCCAATCAGCATCTGAATTTGCTATAACGATATTACCAAAAGGTTTTCTTGCAAGTTCTATAGTTTTTTGCGCTTCTTCACTATCATCAAAAAGACTGTTTTCTGTATATGAATAACAATGCCCCCAACGATTTACAACTATAGCCTTAATGTCTCTTTCATGGTCAAATCCAGCCGAGCCTAACATGCCTTGAAGTTGATCGCGAACGATTTTTTCATGTTCTTCAAAACTCATAGTGAATAATAAATTTCTACCCACTCTAGCTCTATCTCTTGCATCCATTCCTTCAAGGTCGATTCCTTGCATAGAAGCAAATACTAAAGGCGAGCATACCATATGAACACAAATAGGCTTTTTAGGATCTCTTGGGTGATGGTATCCTCCCATATCCACAGGATAATCAAGCTTGGTTCTAGCATAAGGCATTTTTGGTGAATAAATTTCATGTACTCCAAGTTTTATAAATGGTTCCCAGTTACTTATAATAACATTTGTGTGTAAAAGTGATGTTTTTACGTTTTTACTCAAAGCATCTTTTTGATCTTGTGGCATGCTTGGTACTATGTATGGAATCATACTATTATAATTTGCCATTACAACTTTTTTAGCTTTTACTCTGTAATTTTTGCCTTTATTAACGTAAGTTACTAAAGCTCCATCTTTTGTATTTTCTACATTTATAACAGTGCTGTTTAATCTTAAACGCACTTTGTTTTTAGCAAGATCAAGTTTAGAATAATCAAAATGAGCTAGAGTAACTTCATCCATATCTTTGCCTTTTTTAGACACATCAGGAATTAATCTTCTAACCATTAATCTAGCAACAGTAGCATTACCATCAGCACAGTGGTGGATATATGGCTCTTCCATTTCAGCTAATGCTTCTCCCTCGATTGGATCAAGTCCAAGTTTGTCAAAACCAGGTAAAAATGAAGCTCTAGCATCTTCACAAGAAACAGCATCAATACCCAAAGCCAAAAAGTCATCTGTCATACCTTCAAAGAATTTTACAGCTTGTGGTGAAAGCTTAACTTTTTCTTCTAAGAATTTTTTATAGCTTGTTTTAGCCACATACTCATCTCTTTGCTCTTTTGTCAAGCCTTTTAAATAGTCTTTTTCGCTTTTAAATAAAGCAATTAAATCTTTTTTATCTTTTTCATTAAGAGGAAAATCACCTATAAAAGCTTCAACACTTCTGCCATTATGTCTTCCCTCAGGAATATCATCGCAAATTACTTTTCTAGGGTTGCCACTTACGACCTTATCTACTCCAAATTCAGCCTTAGAAAAATACACACCCCTGCTAAGATTTAAATCAGGATAAAAATTTACATCAAAACGTTTAGCAAGCTCATCAATATCCACACCCAAAGATGATAATAAATCTACTACTTCTTTAGAATATAACGCCTTTGGTGATTGAAATGTTTCACTACCACCATAACTTAAAATAGTACCATCTTCTAAATCTATTTCATTTCTTCTAGCATGTCCACCAAAATCATCATGATTATCAAGGATAAGAATTTTTTTATCTTTTCCAAATTTGCTTTGATAAAAACAGGCAGCTGCTAAACCACTAATTCCAGCTCCAACTACAACCAAATCATATTCTTGTTTAGGTTTGATAGCGCTAAAGTCAAATTTTTCACCATCTCTTAGCATATGTGCAAATTCATAACTTGCATTATTGCTACCCCTTAGTCCAAGCCATTTTGGAGGATAGTATTCTTTGGTAAAATCTTCGATTTTGGCTTCTTTACCATATAATACTTGCAAAGGAGTCATTCCTGCAAGTATAGTTAAAGCCATTCCATTTAAAAAATCTCTTCTTTGCATGATTGTCCTTAAAATAAGATATATCAAGTCTTATTTTAAGAATATATTTATATATTTACTCTTAAAAGTGTTTCATTTGAATACAAATTTTTATAAAAAAGTTACTTTTTTTCTCTTTTTATAATTTTTATATAGTTTAATAAGTAGAAAAATCAAGGCTAGACTTAAAGCTAAAAAATGTGGAATTTGTGGTATTTTTGCAGATAAAAAATAATGCCAAGCTACTAGCAAAAAGCAAAAATATCCAAGTTTTCTTATTTTACTCATTTTTTTAAAAAGCTTAAATGAGCTTATAAACATAAATGTGAGTATAAAAAAGCTTACAAAACCACCAAATTCTAAATTTTTACTAAAAGTATCTTTGAAAAAAAGTATTAAATCTAAATTTTTTCCAAAAGCAAAATAATTAAAAAAGTGAATCAAAGCCCAAAAAAATGCATAAAAACCTAAAAATTTAGGATAATCTTTTGTGTGTTTATATTTTAAAAGTGAAAAAAACAGGCTCAATCCAAAAAAGATTAAGCCAAATATACCACTATAAAAATATATAGATTTTACAATATCAAATTCTTGCATGATTTGATAAATACTAAAAATAATACTTAAAGCAAAGGCTAAAAATCCACCGATATTATAAACTTTTTTGCTCATTAAAAATTAACCTTTAAATCCATGTCTTTATACAAATGTGCTACTTCTTTTTCATAGCCATTAAACATTTGTGTAGGCTTGGTGAAAAAATCTCCCAAAGGACGCTCATTTGCTTGAGACCATCTTGGATGAGAAACATTTGGATTAACATTGGCATAAAATCCATATTCTCTAGGGTTTGCTAGCTCCCATGTAGTTTTAGGTTGTTCTTTGGTAAATTCTATTTTTACAATAGATTTTATACTTTTAAAGCCATACTTCCATGGAACTACAAGACGAATCGGCGCTCCATTTTGTCCTAATAAAGGCTTTTTATACATACCCACAGCCATAAGCGTTAGTGGATGCATAGCCTCATCTAATCTTAAACCCTCTACATAAGGATAATCAAGAGTTGGGAAAAATGAAGCTTGATCGGCAAATTGATTTTTATCAAAAAGAGTGGTAAATTTTATAAATTTAGCCTCACTTTTGACTTTGCATTTTTCTATTAAAGCACGCAATTCAAAACCAACCCAAGGCACTACCATAGACCAAGTTTCAACACAACGAAATCTATAAATTCTCTCTTCTAAAGGAAAGGCTAATAAATCTTGCATGGTTAAAGTCAAAGGCTCTTCAACTTCTCCGCTAACTTCTATTTTCCAGCCATTTGTGTTAAAATTTTTCGCAAGCTCTACGGCTCTTTTTTTATCAGTAGAAAATTCATAAAAATTTACATAATTAGTCGCAATTTTTTCATCGCTAAGTTTTAATTTTTCATTATTAGGATCAGGAAAGAAATTTAATGCCATCAATTCAGATTGAACTAAGGCTGAACTAACTAAAGCTCCAGCGCCTAGTTTTAAAAAATGGCGTCTTTTTTTATATAATTGTTCGTTTGTGATATTCATAATTTTCCTTTATAAGTTTTGTGATATTAAAACATATAAAGGAAAATAAAAGGATAATTTTTATTATATAAAAAAATATTTTTAAAAAATTATCTCATTGTTTTCGGATAGAGCAGGGTTGTTTTTTGGAAATGGAGAGGTATTAGTGTAATACTCTCTTTGCTTTTCATAAATTCCTTGATAAACTCCTTTTGGAATGATAAATTTTCTAGCGCTATCAGGATAAAGTTCTAAGTATTTTGTTAAAAATTCTTTAAAAACCGGAGCAGCAGTTCTTGCGCCACCTTCGATTTGTTTCATAGGTTTATTATCATCATTACCATACCAAATGATAGCTTCTATTTCAGGAGTTAATCCGCAAAACCACGCATCTATGCTTTTGTTTGAAGTACCTGTTTTTCCAGCTATTTCAATCCCTTCTACTCTAGCATTACGCCCAGTGCCTTTTTTGACAACATTTTGCATCATATCATTAACTAAAAAGGCTTGCTCGGGTTCGCTAATTTTTCTTTCTCCAGAGTTAAACTCTACTACTATTTTGCCATTTTTATCGATTACTCTTTTAATGAGTATCAAATCTTTTTGCATACCATAGTTTCCAAATACTGTATAAAGTTTAGCATAGTCATAAATAGAAATTCCAAAGCTACCCAAAACTATAGATAAATCAACCGGTATATTCTCAAAGCCCATAAATTGAAGTTTATCATGGATCACATCAAGTCCTAGGGCAAGAGCTAAATTTATGGTAGCTAGGTTTCTTGATCCAGTTAATGCTTCTTTTAAGCTTATAAGCCCTAGAAATTTTCCACCGTAATTTTTAGGTTTCCAGTCTTTCTCATCTTCTTTGGTACTTTCAAAAATTCTTGAAATATCAGCAACCTTACTCATAGGAGAATAGCCCATATCAATGGCAATTTGGTATAAAAAAGGCTTAAAAGAACTTCCAGGCTGTCTTAAACTTTGAGTAGCGCGGTTGAAATTACTTTTTGTATAATTTACCCCACCTATTAAGGCTAATATATCTCCATTTTGGTGATTTGCTACTATCATAGCTCCATTAAGTGTGCTTAAATTTGCATCTTTGTCTCTTTTAACTATTTCATCATAGCCAAATTTTAAAGCTTCTCTTGCAATATTTTGCACATCAAGATCTATAGCAAGCTCTATTTTATAACCGCCACTTTTTAAGTCTTTAATTCCGCTTAGTTGTTTTAAAACTTCTTGAGTAACATAAGGAGCTGCATTTTGTGTTAAAGTATCATCATATACTTTTGGAATTTCTTTTAAGGCATTTTCATACTCTTCTTTAGAAATCCAACCAAGATTATACATTCTTTGTACTACGCTATTTGCTCTAGCTAAAGAAAGATCTAAATGTCTAGTAGGATCGTAAGTACTTGGAGCCTTTGGCATACCTACTAAAATGGCAATTTCTTTCAAACTAAGCTCATCTAAATTTTTTCTAAAATACCCAAGCGCAGCAGTTTTTACTCCATAATATCCATGCCCAAAGAATATGAAATTTAAATATCTTTCTAAAATTTGCTCTTTAGTTAAAGTACTTTCTATTTTATATGCAAGCAAGGCTTCTTTTAGCTTTCTACTCAAAGTGCGCTCAGGGGTTAATTCTGTGTTTTTTATGAATTGTTGCGTAAGAGTGGAAGCTCCTTCCATGGTTTTTCCACCACTTCTTATGATTTTAATAGCTGCTCTAAAAATCGCATCTATATTAACCCCACCATGTTCAAAAAAGCTAGTATCTTCAATGGCTACCAAAGCTTCTATAAGTCTTGGTGGAAGTTCTTCATAAGGAGCGTAAAAGCGGTGTTGCTCAAAAACATTTGCAACTAATTTTCCATTTTTATCAAAAATTTGTGTTGTAAGAGGCGGTTTGTAATCTTTAAAGGTGTATTGATTTAAATCAGAATCAGAAAACAAATAAGCAATAAATATAAAAATTCCAACCGCACACACTACACAAAAAGAAAGAAATATTTTTAAAATTTTTATCATAAAAATGCTTTCAAAAGTTCTATATTAAGCCCTAGTGCTGTACTTTGATGGCCTATGATTTTTTTAATGTATTTTTTATGAAATCCCTCGCACATCACAGCTCCGGCTTTGCCTTGATAAAGTTTTGACTCAACGTATTCTTGCATATCTTTTAAATCAAATTTATCCAAAATCAAATCACACTTGCTAAGATTAAAAATCTTTTTATCTTCTAAAACTAAAATCATCGCACTTAAAACGCTAATGCTTTTGCCACTTTGCAAATTGAGCATATTAAAAGCCTCATTATCGCTTTTAGCTTTAGTAAGAATGATATTTTGAGCACAAACTATACTATCAGCAAATAAAACATTTTTTAAATCAGGATATTTTGCAAAAAACTGCCTTTCTTTTTCTAAAACAATTTTTTGCACATAAGAGTTTGGATTATCTTTTTTTACCAAGCTCTCATCATAATCGATAATAATTTGTTCAAAAGCGATATTTGCTTCTTTTAATAAAGCAACGCGCGAAGGCGAACTTGAAGCTAGATAAAGCATTAAGCAAGACTTTCTTCTATGATTTTCTTAGCATGATCAAGCGCTTGTTCTATTTTACTTGTATCTTTACCGCCAGCTGTTGCAAAATCATCCCTACCGCCACCGTTTCCACCAAGCATTTGTGCAATTTCTTTTACCAAAGCACCGGCTTTTAGCGAAGCGTCTTTAACACCTGCTGCTATGATAATCTTACCTTCTTTTTCTTGTAAAAGTAAAATTACAGCTTTGTTAAATTTGTTTTTAAACTCATCTATCATGGTTTTTATATCGCCACTGTCTATTTTTTGCACACAATATTGAATGCCATTTAATTCTTTAGAGTTTAATTCTGCTTTGTTTGAATTTTTTAATTCATTTTTTAAACTAGCTATTTCATTTTTTAATTTTGCCACATAGCTTAAAATATCATGAGTTTTTAACTCTTCTTTGGCTTGGTTTAGTTCTTTTAAATTTTCATTAACATAATCAAGCGCAGCTTTGCTTACCACTGCTTCTATTCTTCTAACTCCAGCACTAACACCGCTTTCTTTGATGATGTAAAAACTTCCTATTTCAGAGCTATTTTTCACATGAGTGCCACCACAAAGCTCCTTGCTAGCTCCTAAGGTTAAAACTCTTACTTTTTCTTGATATTTTTCACTAAATAAAGCTATGGCACCACTTTTTTTAGCTTCATCTAAAGCTAAAATTTCAATTTTAGCTTCGTTTGCTTGCATGATGTAAGTATTTACCAAAGCTTCTATTTGCTTTAATTCTTCTTTGTTTAGGGCTTTTGGATGAGTAAAATCAAATCTTAATTTATTATGCTCTACCAAAGAACCTGCTTGACTAATGTGTGAGCCAAGAATTTCTCTTAAAGCATGGTGTAGTAAATGTGTCGCACTATGATGTCTTGCGATTTGTTCTCTTTTTTTAGTATCTATGCAAACTAACACTTCATCATTTGTTTTAAGATCTTGTTTTAATTTCACTTGACTAAGATTAATATCAAAGAATTTTTGTGTATCTAAAACCTCATTTTCATTGATAAAACCTATATCAGCGCTTTGCCCTCCACTTGTTGCGTAAAATGGAGTTTTTTCAAGCATTAACCATGCTATATCTCCTGCCTTAGCTTCGGTTATGATTTTAAAATTCTCATCCAAAATAGCCATGATTTTAGTTTTTTCTTCATAATTTTCATAGCCACTAAAAGTATTTTTGCCAAATTTTTCTAATAAAACTTTAAAGTCTCCGCTAATTGCTTTATCCCCACTTCCTTTCCAAGAAGCTTTGGCTCTGTCTTTTTGTTCTTGCATAAGCTCATTAAATTTAGCCTCATCTACACTAAGATTTTTCTCTCTTAACATATCTTGGGTTAAATCAAGTGGAAAACCATAAGTATCATAAAGTTTAAAAGCTACTTCACCACTAAAAATATCTTTAGTTTTTTTAAGTTCTTCGTTAAAAATTTCTATGCCATTTTCAATAGTGTTTAAAAATCTTTCTTCTTCTAGTTTGATTTGTTCTTTAATAAATTCTTTTTTTTCATTTAGGTAAGTATAATGTCCACCCATTAACTCGCACACTACATCTACAAGCTCATACATAAAAGCTCTTTTAAGACCTAATAAATATCCATGTCTTAAGGCACGGCGCATAATTCTTCTTAAAACATAACCTCTACCTTCTTTATCAAAGCCAACTCCTTGAGCAAGTAAAAATACACTTGATCTAATATGATCAGCGATTACTCTATAGCTAGCTCCATTTTCGTAAGTATAAGTTTTGCCACAAAGTTTTGCAATACTCTCAATAATAGGCATAAACAAAGAACTATCAAAATTGCTAAATTTTCCTTCTTTTATAGCGCTAACTCTTTCAAGTCCCATACCTGTGTCAATGCTTGGTTTTGGCAATGGAGTAAGTGTGCCATCAGCGCTTCTTTCATACTGCATGAAAACGAGGTTCCAAATTTCTAAGAACCTATCTCCATCACCACCCATATAATCTTCACTAGAATTAAAATGCTCAGCACCTTGATCATAAAAAATTTCACTACAAGGCCCGCATGGTCCAGTATCGCCCATTTGCCAAAAATTATCTTTATCGCCAAATTTATAAATTCTTTCTTTTTCTATATGTTTTTGCCAAAGCTCATATGCCTCATCATCGCTTTCATGTACAGTTACATATAATCTTTCTTTAGGTAGTTTTAAAACCTCAGTTACAAATTCCCAAGCATAAGCAATGGCTTGTTCTTTAAAATAATCTCCAAAACTAAAATTCCCAAGCATTTCAAAAAAAGTGTGATGTCTTGCTGTGTAGCCTACATTGTCTAAGTCATTATGTTTTCCACCGGCTCTTATACAAGTTTGACAGCTTGTTTTACGCGGAGGATTAGGGCGTGGTACTTCTCCAGTAAATATACTTTTAAAAGGCACCATACCTGCATTAGTAAAAAGTAAAGTCGCATCATCAGGAACTAAAGGGCTTGAAGGAGTGATTTCGTGTCCTTTTGACTTAAAAAATTCTAAATATTCTTTTCTTATATCCATAGATTTTCCTAGCTAGTTTTTTGCTTAAAATAATACCAAAAATACTTTAAATTAAGTAAAACTATCTTATAATCACGATTTTAAATTTACTAAGGTAATACAATGAAAATTCCTTTTATAGACTTAAATGCTCAATATAATGCTTATAAAAATGAAATCGATGAGGCTATTAGTGAAGTTTTACAAAGCACTTCTTTCATAGGTGGTGCAAAATTAGAAGAATTTGAAAGCAATTTAGCTAAATATGTAGGTATTAAACACGCAATAGGTTGTTCAAGTGGCACAAGTGCGTTATTTTTAGCCTTGATGGCTTTGGGTGTGGGTAGAGATGATGAGGTAATAGTGCCAAGTTTTACCTTTATAGCTACAGCTGAAATGGTTGCTCTAATCGGCGCTAAACCTGTTTTTGTAGATATTGATTTTAAAGATTATAATCTTAGTTTAGAAAAAGTTCAAAGTGCTATCACGCCTAAAACTAAAGCTGTAATTGCTGTGAGTATTTTTGGGCTTATGCCTGATATGTTTGCTCTAAAAGAGCTTTGTAAAAGTCAAAATATTGCTTTGATAGAAGATAGCGCGCAAAGTTTTGGAGCTAGTCAAAAGGGCATAAAATCATGTGCTATAGCTGATATATCTTGCACAAGCTTTTTCCCGTCTAAGCCTTTAGGTGCTTATGGAGATGGCGGGGCGATTTTTACCCAAGATGATGAATTAGCGCAAAAAATAAAAATTTATTTAAATCATGGACAAGTGCAAAGATATAAGCATAAATACATCGGTATTAATGGAAGGCTTGATACCATCCAAGCATCTATTTTAAATGTGAAATTAAAATACTTAGATGAAGAGATTAAAAAAAGAGAAGCAATAGCAAAAATTTATGATGAAAATTTAAAAAATTGTATTTTACCGCCAAGAAAAGATGATTTTGTGAGTGCCTGGGCTCAATATAGCGTGCGTGTGAAGAATAGAGAAAATTTCATGCAAAAATTACAAGAGCAAGGCATACCTACTGCGGTGCATTATCCTTTAGGGCTTCATTTACAAGAAGCTTTTGATTATCTTGCTTATAAAAAAGGCGATTTACCAAATACAGAACTTTTAAGTGATGAAATTTTATCCTTACCTATGAGTGCATTTTTAAAAGAAGAACACCAAGCTAGAGTGATAGAGGCTTTTAAATGAAAATAGGGCTTATAGGCCTTGGTAAAATGGGTAAAAACCATTTAAGAGAACTCGAGCGTAATTTAAAAGTAAAAGAAATTCATCTTTATGATCCTTTCTGTAAAGATAAATTTAAACACTTTTTTCATAAAAATTTTGATGATTTTTTAGCACAAAATCTTGATGGTGCTATCATTGCTACGCCTACCCATACGCATTTAGATATAGCTTTAAAAGTTTTTCCTAAAATAAAAAATGTTTTGATAGAAAAGCCTTTGGCATTAAATGTTGATGAAATTTTAATCTTAGAACAAAAAGCTAGAGAAAATAAAGTCAGGGTAGGGGTGGGCTTTTGCGAGAGATTTAACCCTGCTATTTTAACTTTAAAAGAAAAACTTTTAGAAGATGAGATTATAAGTATTAACATACAAAGAATTTCTCCTTATCCACAAAGAATAAACGATGTAGGTGTTTTAAGTGATCTTAGTGTGCATGATATTGACTTAGTTAGATTTTTAAGTCAAGAGCAAATTTTAAAAGCAAATATTTATAAAAGTTTCCATCATGATAAATTTGAAGATGAGGTAATGATAAGCTTAAAATTAGAAAATATCTTAGCAAGTATTCATGATAGCTGGAATGGACAATGCATTATAAGAAAAATCACACTTTTAGGTAAAAAACATACTTATGAGCTTGATCTTAAAAATTTTAAACTTTTTATCAATATGCAAAAAATTCCAAATTTATATGAAAATTCTCCTTTATATGCTGAGCATGAAGACTTTTTTGAGCTTTTGCAAAATGGGGTTTGTAAAAATTTAGCTAGCATTGAAGATGCTTTGAGAGTGCAAGAAATTTTAGAAGGTGTTTGATAGTGAAATATGTGTTTTTTTTAAATATGGGCGGGGTTAATAAACTTGAAGAATGTGAAGTTTTTTTAAAAAATATGTTTAATGATCCTTATATTTTAGGGATAAAAAATGTTTTTTTAAGAAAATTTGTAGCCTTTATGATAAGAAAATCAAGACTAAAAGCTATGAAGCAAAACTATGAAAAAATGGGTGGGAAGTCCCCGCTTACTCAAATCACACAAAGTTTATGTGATAAATTAAATTCCAAAACTAGAGAATATAGCTTTGATTTTATCAGTCTATATGTACCACCCTTTGCAAATGAGGTTTTTTCAAAATATGATTTTCAAAAAAATGATGAAATCATTTTATTTCCTTTATATCCTCATCATTCTAAAACCACTGTAACTAGTTCTTTAGAAGTGGTGCAAAATGAGCTAAGAAGTATCCAAAATCAAGCTAATGTAAAAATCATTGATGTTTTTTATAAAGATGAACTTTATAATGAAATGATTATAAAGCATATTTTAGAAAAAAAGAAAGAATGTGATTACAAAACTTTGATTTTTTCTGCGCATTCTTTACCGCTTTCAGTGATTAAAAAAGGCGATTTGTATGAAAAACATGTGCAAGAGCATGTGGGTATCTTAAAAGAAAAGCTTAAAAATGAATTTGAACAAATCATTTTATCATATCAATCAAAACTAGGTCCAGTAAAATGGCTTGAACCTAATACAAGTGATATTTTAGAAAATTTAGATCAAAAAGCTTTGATTTATCCTATATCTTTTTGTATAGATTGTTCTGAAACGATTTTTGAACTTGGAGTTGAGTATAGACACTTAGCAAAAAGTGATTATGAGCTTATTGCTTGCCCTAATGATAGTGATGAGTTTATAGAGTTTATTTTAAATTGTTTAGTTTAGAGTCAAATAAAACTCTAAATTTTAAAGTTAGTTTGGATTAGTTTTTATCGTTTTGTTCTCTATAGGCTTTAAATAACTTTCTTTTATCATAAGATTTACTGTATCTTTAAACATAGGTAAAGCACTTTGTGCAGCATAATAACTATAAGCCTTGGTAGGATTTCTCACCAAAACCCCTATGGTATAATTGTTTTTCTCATCATTTGCAAAGCCAAAAAATGAAGCATTGTAGCGATTTGAAGTATAGCCTTTTCTCTCAGCAATCCTAGCTGTACCTGTTTTACCACCTATGATAATGCCTTGAGTTTGTGCTTTTTTACCTGTTCCTTTTTCTATAACATTGATTAAAATTTGTTGCATTTCTTTGGCAGCTTTACTTGAGAGAATTTTTTCTTTTTTAACTTCATCATCAAGTTTTATTAAGCGTCCATCTTGATAAATTTTATTTGCAATTTGTGGTGTGATATAAATTCCATCATTATTAAATACATTATAAGCAGCTAGAAGTTGCATAAAAGTTGTTTTTAAACCATAACCATAGCTTAATACAGATTTTTCTACTTCTCTTAATCTTTTTGGATTTGGTATTTCTCCTTTTTGTTCATAAGGAAGATCAATACCACTTCTTTCTCCAAAACGAAAAATTCTAAGCCCTGAGATGATTTCAAGATTGCTTAATCTTTGGGCGATTTTAATCATACCGACGTTTGAAGAGTAGGTGATAACTTCTTCCATGCTCATTTTATCTTTTTTATGGTCATCGCGTATAGTAAAACGACCAAGCTTGTATTGACCACCTTGGGTGTTGATGATTTCATTGACTTTGATTTTATCAAGCATTAATGCGGTGGTAAATATAAAAGGCTTTATAACAGAACCTGCTTCATAGCCATATTCTATCGCACTTGCATTAAGCACAGATAGATCTTTTCCACGATTTTGCGGATCATATCTTCTTGAGCTAGCAAGGGCTAAAATTTTCCCACTTTTACTTTCCATAATTGCAACTATAATTTCATTAGCTTTTAGATCTTCATTTCTTTTATCAATAGCCTTTTCTAAGCCTTTTTGGAGTTTTAGTGAAATATTTAAGTATAAATTACATCCATCTATTTTACGCTTTTCATAAGAGTGTAAATTTAGGATAATATTGCCACCTATATCTCTTAAACCTTGGATTTTTGCATTTTGTAAAGGGCTTAAGCATTCATTGTAGTATTTTTCTAAACCTTTTATGCCGACATTTTTAAAAATTTCGCTTTTTTCATCCATATAAGTTCTTGTGTAGCCTATGATAGGAGTAAGTGAGTCTTTTGGCATATACACGCGATCTTCTTTGTGTTCTATGATATCAAGTCCTCTTGTTTCAACTCTGCCATTGTTATTTGTAAAAGACTTAAAAAAGCCTTGAGTATAAAGCTTTTTAGCTAATTCTTTTAAATAACTTGCATCTTTTGAATTAATATCTTGGAGTAAAATAAAATTATAACTTCTTCTTTTTTTTGCAAGCATTCTTTTTTTGATATCTTGCATTTGCTCATCGCTTGCACCACTATAAATTTGAAAAAGCGTTAAGAATAATTCTTTTTTATCAGGATTTAAACTTCTTAGATCAATCTCTGCTCTATAAATTTGCCTACTTGAAGTTACTGTAAAATTATCACTTGTGATGATATTACCTCTAAGAGCGGAAAAATATTGTTCTTTTTGGGTATTTGGTATATGGCGTTTTGAGGTTAGAAAAAAAGTAGAAAGTAAAAACAAGGCCATAAAAAACAGAGCCATACAAAAAGCAAAAGCTACCTTTGAAACTCTATTTCTAATGGTGTTTGAAAGCATATATTAAATTTGAGTTCTTGAAATTTCTTTATATGCGTTTATAGCCTTATTTCTAACTTCAAGCATAAATTTCATACTTGATTCAGCTTTGCTAATAGCAATTGCTGCTTGGTGTAAGTCTTTTACTTCGCCTGTTGCGATGTCTACCATAGCAGCTTCAGCTGTTTCTTGAGTTTTATTAAGGTTGTTTATAGAATTTTTTAATAAGCTTGAAAATTCATCACCTATGTTATTTGTGTTGTTATTATTTTTATTGTTAACATTGTTAAATTGATTTATACCATTAATAGTGTTCATTTATTAACCTCTTAGTAAATCTATCGCACTTTGTGCTATAGTTTTAGTGCTTGTAAAAGCGCTTACATTTGCTTGGTAAGCTCTTGTTGCTTCTATTAAATCGGCCATTTCAATGACAGGGTTTATATTTGGAAAAGCAACATAACCTTGTTCATTTGCATCTGGATGAGATGGATCAAATTTCATACGAAAATCTTTATCATCTCTTACAACTTTATCAACTACTACGCTCATTATAGCAGGTTTTGCATCTTTTTGTGAAGCAGGATCGTTTAAAGGATTTTCATATTCTAAAAAATTATTATCTTTAGCGATTTGTTTATTTAGTAATTCATTAAAATCAGTTGCTTTAAAAATCACTTCTCTTCTTCTATATGGACCACCTTCTGCTGTTCTAGTAGTATTAGCATTAGCTATATTTGAGCTAATTACATTCATTCTAAAGCGTTGAGCACTAAGTCCATATCCACTAATATCAAAATCACTTAAATAAGCCATTATTTTTCTCCTAGCCTAATTTAGAGCTTGTTTCTATGATGGTTGAAAAAATATTACTTTGTCTTCTTAAAACACCATCTAAAGCAGTAATCATCATAGTATTTTTACTCATTTCGGTAGTTTCTACATCAAGATCTACTGTATTTGCATCATTTCTTGCCAAATGTCCATCTCTTAAATAAATGGTTGATTTATTAGGATCTGGAAATTTCCAAGGTTTTTGATGATTTGCATTCGTACTTGCTAATTCAAGCTCTTTGGTATCTTTCTTTTTAAAAATTTCATTTGCTCTATTAACTAAAGCAGTTTCAAATTCTATATCTCTTGCTTTATAAAAAGGAGTATCAACATTTGCAAGGTTGGAATTAATCATTTGACTTCTTAGGTTTCTTCCTGCTAAAGCATCAACAATAAGTTCTTTTGATTTAAAAGGGCTTATCATAATTTTTCCTTAAAATAAAGCTTTTATAGACTAAAAGCAAAAATCATTCCAAAATATTTATGCAATTTTGTTTATCTATAAGTATATCTTTTTATAGTAAATTTTTGAAATTTTTAAAGCCACTTTCAAGTGAAACTTTTTTTTCTAGTGTTTTTAAAAAATCTTTTTTTGTCATTTCTTTAGCGCCCATAAATTTTAAATGCTCATTAGGCACTTGACAATCTATTAAAAAATCATATGGTTTTAAAAGCTCACAAAGTCTTATTAGAGCTACTTTTGAAGCATCTTTTTTAAGGCTTATCATGCTTTCGCCAAAAAATATTTTGCCTATGATAAGTCCATATAAACCACCGATTAAAACATCATTTTCATAAACTTCAACACTATGAGCTAAATTTTGCTCAAAAAGCTTTGTATAAACTTGTATAAATTCTTGACTTATCCAAGTTTTTTTTCTTTTTGCGCAATGACTTATAAGCGAGTTAAAATCAAAATCAAGTCTTATTTCATAAGTTTTTAAAGCTTTTTTTATGCTTTTTTGTATACGCACTTCATCAGGTAAAAGCACCATTCTAGGAGAAGGGCACCACCAAGTAACAGGATTGCTAGTCCATGGAAAAAGCCCTAAGCTATAAGCATGAGGTATAAAATCTACCTCTAGCTTTTCGCTAATAAAAACAGGCGCATCATCAGGGCTTTTTAAAAGTTTAGAATACAAATTCGATTTTTTCATTTTTGGAAAGTTTGAGTTTTAATTTACCACCATTTTTTAATTTTCCAAACAAAATCTCATCGCTTAATCTCTCTCCTAATTCTTCAGCAATAATGCGTTTTAATAATCTTACTCCAAAATCTTTATTATTAGTTTTTTTAGTAAGAAATTCTTTTACTTTTTTATCAGCTTCTATGGTGACGTTATTTAAATTTTTTGCCATTAAATCTAGTTCTTTTTGGACGATTTGTTCTAAAATTTCTTGACTTAAGTCATTAAAATGAATGATTTTATCTATACGGTTGATAAATTCAGGCGCAAAAAAATCTTTTATGGCTTTATTGCTTTTTTCTTTATCACTGCTTAAAAAACCAAGCTCATTACTTTCTTTGAGACCTAAATTTGAAGTCATAATGATAATGGTGTTTTTAAAATCAGCTTTTAATCCACTATTATCTGTCAAGCTTGCATTATCAAAAATTTGTAAAAAAGTATTAGTTAAATCAGGATGAGCCTTTTCTATCTCATCAAATAAAACTACGCTAAAAGGATTTTTTCTAATACTATTACTAAGCAAGCCACCATCTTCATAGCCCACATAACCTGCTGAAGTTCCTATGAGTTTGCTCACATCATGTTTTTGTGAGTATTCACTCATGTCAAATCTTTCAAGATTAAGGTTTAAAATTTGTGCTAAATTTTTCGCAAGTTCGGTTTTACCAACCCCGCTTGAACCAGTAAATAAAAACACACCTTTTGGGGTGTTTTTACCTTTTAATCCTGCATAGCTTTGTTTTAAAATAGAACATAAAGCTTTAATAGCTTCATCTTGCCCAAAAATGTTTTGTTTTAAATCATGCTCTAAGTTCTTAAGAATTTTACCTTGATCGCTTTCATAAATTTTATGAGAATGCGTCATTCTTGCTAAAGTATTTTCTAAATCTTTTATTTTTACTATTTTTTTACTTTTTTTATCTTCTAAAGCAAAACTTGCACCAAGCTCATCGATTAAATCAATCGCACTATCGGGTAAAAATTTATCATGTAAAAATTGTTTTGCTAATTTTATACTTGTTTGTAAAATTTCATCACTGATTTTGATTTTGTGAAAATTTTCATATTTGCTTTTTAAGCCTTGTAAGATTAAAAAACATTCTTCTTCGCTTGGTTCATCTATATCAATTTTTGCAAATCTTCTACTTAGAGCTTTGTTTTTATCGAAGGTGTTTTTATATTCTATAAAAGTAGTTGCTCCTATGCATTTGATGTTGCCATTACTTAGTGCAGGTTTTAATAAATTTGACATATCTGCATGACTTTCATTGCTTGCGCCAGTTCCTACTATGGTGTGAATTTCATCTATAAATAAAATAGCATTAGGGATATTTTCTAATTCTTTAATGATATCTTTTAATCTTTTTTCAAAATCACCTCTGTATTTTGTCCCTGAAAGCAAGCTTGCCATATCAAGACTATAAATTTTTGAGTTTTTTAAATGTTTTGGCACTTTTTCTTCAGCTATAGCTAGCGCTAGTCCATCTATAATGGCACTTTTACCAACACCTGGTTCACCAACCAAAATAGGATTATTTTTCTTGCGACGGCTTAGAATTTGCATCATTCTTTCAAGTTCAAATTTCCTACCTATAACAGGATCTATTTTACCTTTTTTTGCAAGCTCAACTAGCTCTATGGTATGGGTTTTTAAATTTTCAAATTCAGCATTTTGTAACAATTCTTTTATTTTTTCTTCTTCTATTAGGTGTTTTTTTAAAATATTATAAGAATAAGCTTTTTCTTCTTTGCAAAGTGCGATGATAAAATCAATTACACTTGTTTGATTTTTTGCATTTAACTTGTGTAATATATTTTCCAAGATCACAGAAAAAATAGGTTCTATTTCTTTTTTTAAAATTTCGTTATTTTTAGCCAAGTAGTTTTTTAATTCATTTTCAAAGCCTTGTAAATCACCATCTCCGATTTCTTCAAGTAGATTTTTAAAATCATTGCTAAGCTTAACTAAAGCAAAAAGCAAATGCTCACAAGTGATAAATTCATGATGATTGATAAAGCTTAAATGTCTTGCATTTGGTATAAATGAGTCAATTAGTTCTTTATATTTCATTGTTCTTCTATCCTTGTTTGGAGTGGAAAATCATTGTTTTTTGCTGCCGTGTCAACTTGCTGTTTTTTGCTAAGTGCAATTTCTTCTGTGTATATGCCACAAACTCCACTTCCTTGATGATGGATTTCAAGCATGATCGCACTTGCTTTTTCAAAATCATGATGAAAAATATTCATTAAAATTTCAATTACAAAATCCATGGTGGTAACATCATCGTTTAAAAGCAAAACCTTAAACATTTTAGGTTCTGCTAGTTTTTGTTGTTCTAAAATTTCACTTTTTAGACTCATTTAATATCCTAGTAATATCTTCTTGCATAATCTCAGTAGAAACTTTCCCAAGATAATATTTCACATAACTTTTTGAGTCTTTATTCCAAAAGTCTGTTAAATCTTGATAAACACCATCTTTTAAAACTACTTTAAAAGGAAGTTGTTCCATGCTTTGATAGTTGATATCTTTTAAAGCTTGTGCGACAATTCTATCATTTTCTTTAGAATTGCTTAAAAAATAATATGCTCCATATTTAATAGCAAAATCTTTAACAGTTTGATCGCTTACATTTTCAAAATGACTAAGCCCTATGATGATAAAATTATCTGTATTTTTTTGCCATAAGCTTGTTAGATGGGTAGCTTCTTCTTGGCAAGGTGTGCAAAAGGTTCCAAAAAAATCAAACATTAAAATTTTATTCTCTTCGCCTTTTACCATAAAACCATTTTGTGTTCTTACTAAGGTTTTTTCACCGCCATTGACACTTTTTAAAAGAATTTCATCGCCCATTTTATACTCAGCAAATGCAAATTCGTTTTCGATTTTTTCTTCGCTTGAGCAAGCGCTTATTAAAAATGCAAAAGCAAATGTAAAAAATAAATAAGCAAATTTTTTCATCAAAATCCTTTTTTTAATAATGATTTTTCATAGCAGCTCTTGCCTCAAGATCTGCTTGTTTTTTCTTTAAACTTTCTCTTTTATCGTGCAAGTTTTTTCCTTTGGCTAAGGCTATTAAGACTTTTGCTTTATTTTTTTCATTAAAATAAAGTTCTAATGGCACTATAGTAAAGCCTTGAGTGCTAATTTTACCAAAAAGCCTATCGATTTGCTTTTTATGCATTAAAAGTTTTCGCACGCCTTTTTCATCATGCTTATAAAAAGAATGTGTAGTACTAAGATGAGAAATATGAGCATTAAGTAAGAAAATTTCACCTTTGATAATACGCACAAAAGAATCTTTTAAATTTGCTCTACTAGCTCTTAATGCTACCACCTCAGAACCTTTTAAAACAATACCTGCTTCAAATTTTTCCAAAATTTCATAATCAAAAAAAGCTTTTTTGTTTTTTACTATAGTTTTTTTCATCATTTAGCCTTAAAAACTCCACTTCCACTTCCACTTAAAAAATAAGCTTCATTAAGAAAAGTTTGCATTTTAGGATAAATTTTTACACAAGGAGCAAATAAGTCGTTTAAATCAGTATTTTTATACTCTAAAATTTCACTTGTTTTAAGTGTTTTAAGTGTTTTGGACAAATTTAAATTCGCTGTTAAATCATATGAGTTTTCATCAAATGCTTTATATACTTTTGCACTTGAGCATTCAATAGTAGGAAAAGCAAAATCAAGTTGGCTAAAATCATCTTCAAAATATTCTACAATCTCGCCACACCCACTAACATTTGCACTATCATATCCGCTTAAAAAAAAGATTAAATCAGAACCGAGTTTTTGGCAGATTTGTTCAAGTTGTTGTTGGTTAAGTTTTAAATTTAAAGCTTCGTTGATCATAAGCAAAAATGTCACTGCATCAGTGCTACTTCCACCAAGGCCTCCACCTATGGGAATGTTTTTGATAAGCTTTAAGCTTTTGTCTTTAAAAAATTCATTTAATTCATTAGAAAATCCTAAATTTTCTAATTCTTTATAAGCTTTGTGTATGATGGTATCTTGGGTAAAATTTCCAGTGATTTCAAATCCTTCTTTTGTTTTTTCATCACTAAAGCTTAATTCATCAAAAATATCTTTTAGTAAAATAAAGCGTGATTGTAATAAATGATAAGATCTTGAATCAATTCCTATGATTTTTAAAAAAATATTAGCTTTTGCGTAAGCTTTCATTTTTTAAGCTTTTTACTCAGATCATCAAGTTTTATCGTTTCATCACTAATTGCATGTAAATTTTCACTTTTTACTTGCTCGATAAGCTCTTTGCGTAGTATCATTAAAGACTTTGGAGCTTCGATGCCTATTTTAGCATATCCTTTGCCTGTTTGAACTACTTTGATTTCTATATCATCTCCGATTTTTATACTTTCATTTTCTTTTCTTGATAAAATTAACATTTTAATACCTTATTTAAATAATATTGCACTTGATTATCTTGGATAGAAATGATAGAAAAAAAATCTTTTTCTTCTAAAATATAGCTACCTTCTTCTTGAATTTCCAAATCGTCCAAAAATATTTTTTGTCCATTGTGTAATTTTTGGGGGTATTTTATCGTATTTTTTCTAAGATTTAAATAAGCTAAAGGATTTAACTCTTTTTCATTTTCGTAAAAAAACTTTCCCTCACTTAAGCGCTCTAATGAGCTTAGCGTGGCTTTAATACCAAGTTTTCTGGCAAATAATTCACAATAAGAGCGTATATAAGAACCCTCACTAACTGCTATTTCTATGGTTAAAAAGGGGTGGTTATAGTGTAAAATTTTAGTATAAAAAATTTCCATAACGCAGGGTTTTAAATTGACTTCAAAACCTCTTTTTGCAAGCTCGTAAGAGCGCACTCCATCTATTTTTTTTGCACAAAATGCGGGTGGGGTGTAGGTGATTTTACCTAAAAGTTCATTTTTAATTTGTTCTAAAACTTTCTCTTCAAAAGCATTTATAAGATTGATCTCTTTGATATTTTGATTATCAAGGCTTAGTGAATGCACACCTAGCCAAAGCGTTGCTTTATAAACTTTTGGATTTTTATCAAAAAAGCGAAAAAGTTTTGTGTATTGATCAAAGGCTATGAGTAAAACACCTTTTGCAAAAGGATCAAGTGTTCCTGAAAAACCTGCTTTTTTATTTTTATATTTTTTCTTGAGTTTGCCTAAAAAAGCATTAGAACTCATTCCACTTGGTTTGTAAGCTACAAAAAGTTTATTCATATTACTTTTTCCACAAAACTTGACATTATCATTCTTTCTATGCCTCCAAAATTAATCGTGAGTTTTTCTTCAGCACCTATTTTACTTACCCCAGTGACTCTGCCTATGCCAAAAATTTTATGTTTGATTAAATCGCCTTTCTTGTAGCAATTTTTTTGATGATCTAGTGTTAATTCTTTTTTGATTACATTGCTCTCGCCAAAAAATCTACTTTTTTCTAATCTTGTGCGACTTCCTTTATAAAATCTAGAATTAGCATAACTTAAATAAAGTTTTTTCTTGGCTCTAGTGATTGCTACATAAGCAAGTCTTCTTTCTTCTTCTATATTGCTTGATTCGCTAGTGAGTGGGAAAAATCCTTCTTCTAAGCCTATGATAAAAACATAATCAAACTCAAGTCCTTTACTTGCATGAATACTCATAATACAAATACTTTCTTTATCAAGTCCATCTTGCTCATTAAGTAAAGAAATTTCATTTAAAATATCATCTAAGCCATTATAATTTCCATGAGTGATTTTATCTTTTAAGTTAGCATAAAGTTCATCTATGTTTAAAAGTTTATCTTCGCCCTCTGGATTATCTTTATAAAATTCTTTGATTTTAAATTCTTCTTCTAAGGCTAAAATCATTGCAAGCAAATCATCTTTTTCTTTGATTTTGTGTATGCTTAGTATGAATTTTTCTAATTCTTTGTCTGTTTTTTTGCTAAAAAATCCACTTCCTTGCAAAGCACATAGGCTTTCAAATAAAGACAAATGATTTTCTTTAGCATAATTTTCTAGCTTTTCTAAACTTGCATTACCAAAATTTCTTTTAGGACGGTTGATAATGCGTTTAAAAGAATAATCATCATTTAAATTTGAAAGTAATCTTAAATAAGAAATAATATCTTTAATTTCAGCTCTTTCATAAAAACGAATTCCACTTAGCAATTTAAAAGGAATGTTTTCTTTACTAAAAGCTTCTTCAAGAGCGCGAGATAGGGCATTTACTCTATAAAGTATGGCTATTTCACTAGGATTAATCCCTGAGTTTAAAAGTTTTGAAACTTCTCTTGCAACCTTAAAGCTTTCAATTTTCTCATCATCATTTTGTAAAATTGTAATTTCTTCGCCTTCATCTTTGGTGCAAATTAAAGTTTTTCCTAGTCTTTTTCTATTATGCTCTATAAGTTCATTTGCAGCTTGTAAAATAGCGCTAGTTGAACGGTAGTTTTGCTCTAGTTTGACTAATTTTACATTATTAAATTGTTCTTTGAAATTTAAGATATTTTCTATTTTAGCCCCACGCCAACCATAAATACTTTGATCATCATCACCCACCACGCAAATATTTTCATGAGACGTGCAAAGTTTTTTTAGAATTTGATATTGTAAGGCATTGGTATCTTGATATTCATCTACTGTTATATAAGTATATTTTTGACTTTGCTCTTTTGCAAATTGTTCATCTTCTAAAATTTTATTAGTTAGCATGAGTAAATCATCAAAATCCATAAAATTATTTTGGATTAAAAAATGCTCATATTGCTCATATAAATGAATGATTTCTTCGTAATTTTTGTTTTTTTCATCTTTTAAAAATTCTAATTCTTTGCGTATTTCTTGAGCGCTTTTGCTTTGATTTTTAAAATTTGAAATATAAGCACCTATGCTTGCTAAAGAGCTTTGCAAATTTTCGCTAGCCAAATCTTTTAGTATTTTCTTTTTATCATCTGTATCGATAATGACAAAATTATTTGCTCTATTAATTCTTTCGCTATAAAGTCTTAAAAATAACAAGCCAAATTTATGAAAAGTACATAAAAGGGGATTGTGTAAATTTTGATCTTGTAAAAGTGCTAAGGCTCTTGTTTTCATTACATTAGCAGCTTTATTTGTAAAGGTTAGTGTGAGGGTATTTTGCGCAGGAATACCTACATGATCAATCAAATAAGCAAGTCTAGTGGTAATGGTTTTAGTCTTTCCGCTACCTGCACCTGCTAGTATCAGCATAGCTCCATCAATATGCATGATAGCTTCTTTTTGGCTATCATTTAAACTTTCAAAAAAACTCATTTTTTAAATAAATCTTTATTGTTGGGATTATTTAAAAAAGCATTCATGGATTTTTCTTTTAATTTTTGATCATTTTGCTTTTTGAAATAGTTTGAAAAATTAACAAAAATGATATTATCTTCAACTTGAATTTGAGTAATTGCCCCTAAATCCACTTTCACAAAGGTTGCAAAATCATCAGGGCCAAAACCTGCATGAAATTCTATATGCTCATTTGTTAAAACTATAGATTTAAAAGTATAGCCACCAAGAGCAAAAAGACAATAAGGATTTTTACTCACTACATCTAATTCTGGTGGCAAGGGAGGTTCGAGTGTAACAAATTTAGTATTTACAATGATATTAAACTCAATATCTTCTTGGATTAAAATTTGCAAACACTCATAAATGCTTTTTTGCATTAAACTTATAAAATTTTTATTATTTAAAATTTTATCAATCATTACTTAGCCTTAAAAATTCATCTACTAGTATTCTAACTTGCTCTAAGCCTATATTCCAAAACTCATCACTTTCTATATCAAAGCCAAACATAGCTACAAGTTCTTTTGGGCTTTTGCTTCCACCGCTACTTAAAAACTCAATATAAATTGAGGTAAAATCAGTACATTTACCACTTTTGTATAGACCATAGAGTGCTAAAACTAAAAGTTGTGCATAAGCATAAGCATAGCAGTAAAATGGAGAGTGTATAAAATGCGGTATATAAGAATACCAAAGGCCATAATTTTTGGTTAAAACTACGCTATCTTGAAACATTTTTCTTGATTCTTCAAGCCAAATTTCACTTAGTTCTTGAGCGCTTAGCTCTTCTTTTTTAGCATGAAATCTGCGTTCAAAAGTAGTAAAATTAATTTGTCTATAAAGAGTAGCAAAAATATCTTCAATCTTTGCCGCATATAAGGACAAAAGCTCTTCTTTGTCTAAATTTTCTTTAATATAATCAAAAATCAACATTTCTGCAAACACTGAAGCAGTTTCTGCTGTAGTTAGTGGTGTATCTTGATTTAAAAAACTTACTTTATAAGAAAGTTTTTGATGTATAGTGTGACCTAGCTCATGTGCTAGGGTGAAAAGATCACGTCTTTGGTTAGTATAGTTTAAAAGTATGAAAGGATGGCTTAGTGGTGTACTTGAGTGAGAAAAAGCACCGCTTTGTTTAAATTCTTTAGGGTAAACATCAATCCAATTATTCTCAAAAGCTTCTTTTGCTATCATATAAAAATCTTTAGAAAATTTTTCAAAGGCTTTTAAAACTATATCTTTTCCTTGATCAAAATCAACTTGCATTTCCTTTCCAATAGGCGCATAACGATCATAATCTTTTAGCTTTTTATATCCTAGAATTTTTTTCTTTGCATTATAAAATTTAGAAACGATATCAAAGCTATTTTCGCTAGCGCTAATAAGCGCATCAACACTTTTTTTAGAAATTTGATTTCTTATATGTCTTGGAGTTTCAGGACTTTCATAGGATCTTAACTCGCAAATACTAGCAAGTTCACTTTTAATCATATTGAAAATATATACTAAAAGTTTGTTTTGCTTTTTTAAAGTTTTACTAAAGCATTTTGAAGCTTTTTTTCTAATGCTTCTATCTTTATCATAAAGCTTGCTTAGAATTTCTTCCTCGCTTAATTTTTGCCCTTCAAAATTAAATTTTAAAGCACTAAAGGTTTCATCAAATAATCTTGCAAATGCATCTGAGCCTGTACTTGATAGAGCCAGGATAACTCTTTCTTCTTTTTTGGAAAGATTGTGTTTTTTGTGTTTGATAAGATTGTTTAAATAAAACTCATAATCTTTGCAAAATGTGATGAAAGTTTTGCTTTTTTCTTCTTTTAATTCGCAAAATTCAAGGTCAAAAAATAAAAGATTTTCTTCTATTTTTTTACTTAAATTTTCATATTTTGCATAAAAAGCACCTTTTGTGGTATCTTGAGCAAAATTTAAATACACATAGGTTAGTATGTGAGAAAGTTTTAAGATTAATTCTTCATAGTTTTTTAAAGCTTGCAAGAATTGCTCATTGTCTAAACTATGAAGATTATTTTCATATTGTTTTTTAAATTCACAAGCTTCATCTTGGGTTTTTTGTAAAAAAAGATTTAATTCTTGCTCATCTTTAAATAATATACTTAAGTTCCAATTTTGCATGATTTTAGCTTTCTAAAATGAGTTTTTTTAATACAGCCATTCTAATGGCAACACCATTTTTAACTTGAGTTAAAACCTTACATCTTTTATCAGCCATTACTTCATCGCTAATATCGATATTTCTATGTACAGGGCCAGGATGTAGGATAATGAGATTTTTATCTTTTATTAAATCTTTACTAATGCAAAAATCATTTGCATAATCTTTAAGCGATGCATAGGTTGGAATATTGTGTCTTTCAGTTTGTGTTCTAAGACTCATGATAATATCAATATCATCAATAACTTCTTTTAGTTTATTTGTTTTTTTAATAGGATAATTAGGCATAAAATGAGGTGGGGCTACTAGGGTAATGTCTATACCAAAACGAGGTAATAATTCTAAATTTGAAGCAGCAACGCGCGAGTTTTTAATATCTCCTACTATTGCTATTTTTTTACCTTTGACATTATAATCAAAATGTTCCATTATAGTAAAAAGATCAAGTAAGGCTTGGGTAGGATGAGCATGTTTGCCATCGCCTCCATTAACTATAGGACAATGAGTATAATTTGCTAAAGTATGAGGCACACCTGAGTTTTTGTGTCTAACTACAATAGCACTTGGTGCCATTGCATCTAAATTCGCAGCAGTATCAAAAAGTGTTTCACCTTTACTTGAGCTACTTCTTGAAACATCTAATTTTAAAACTTTAGCACCCAGTCTTCTTGCAGCTGTTTCAAAGCTTGATTGAGTGCGTGTTGAATTTTCAAAGAAAATTGTTGTGACACTTTTTCCTTCTAAAAATGTACGCGGTTTTTCATCTAAAAATTCTTTTGCTTCTTTAAATAAAGCCAAGATTTCATCATTGTTAAAATCTTTTGTAGTGATTAAATGTCTCATAAGCCCTCCTTAAATTTTTAAATTAAGCTCATTATCTGAACAAATGGCGCTAAATAAAACGTCTGTTGAACTATTTAAAGCTGTTTCAACGCTATCTTGGATAACCCCTATGATAAATCCAACCGCAACTACTTGCATAGCTATGTCATAATCAATATTAAACAAAGAACAGGCAAGTGGTATAAGTAAAAGCGAGCCTCCGGCAACCCCGCTAGCTCCACAAGCTGCAAATGCGGCTAAAACACTCAAAAGCATTGCTTGTAAAAAATTTATTTCAATACCTACTGTGTGAGCTGCCGCAAGACTTAATATAGCTATGGTTACAGCTGCTCCTGCCATATTAATCGTAGCGCCTAGTGGAATAGAAATGCTATATAAATTATTATTGATATTTAATTTAGAGCAAAGTGCCATATTTACAGGGATGTTTGCTGCAGAACTTCTTGTAAAAAATGCAAAAACAGCACTATGTTTTAAGCAAATAAAAATCAAAGGATAAGGATTTTTCTTCGTATAAGCAAAAACAATTAAAGCGTTAATCACAAAGGCTACAAAAAACATGGTTAAAACTAAAATTATTAATAATTTAACATAACTTAAAAGTCCTGCTGCTCCTGTTTGAGCAACTGAATTTGCTACAAGTCCAAAAATTCCAAAAGGAGCAAGCTTGACTATAAATTTAACGATTTTTAACACGCCTTCGTTGATATCAGTAAAAAGTTGCTTTGCATCATTTGAACAATGTCTTAGAGCAAAACCCCCACCTATGGCCCAAGCTAATATGCTTAAATAATTTCCTGAAGATAAAGCGTGGATAGGATTATCTACTATTTGAAAAAGTAAGGTTTTAAATACTTCGCCTATATGCGCAGGGCTTGTAGTGGAAGCTTTTTCAATATCAGTTAATACTAATTCTACAGGAAAGATAAAGCTTATACTAACTGCGCTTAAAGAAGCTAAAAAAGTTCCAAATATATATAAGAAAATGATATGTTTTATTTTTTCGCTTCCATGGTTAAATTCTTTTGTGCAAATAGTTGTTAAGATTAAGATAAAAACTAAAATTGGCGCTATAGCTTTTAAAGCTCCTGTAAATAAAGCACCAAAAATATTTGCAAAAATAGCTAAATCTTTAGAAAAAACACCTACTAAAATTCCTAAAATAATACCTATGCAAATTTGTAAAATAAGATTTCCATCTTTATAGCGTTTGATTGCACAAGAAAATAAACTCATTTTTTACCTTTTTTGTAGTGATAAATTTTTAATTTATTCTAACAAAGTAAAGCTTAAATAAGCTTTTTTATTTTTAAGCTAGCTTATGTTAAAATAAAGCTAGAATTTTTATGATAAGGAATATTAAAAAATATGTATTTGTTTACTTCTGAAGTTGTTAGTGCAGGACATCCTGATAAATGTGCTGATATTATAGCTGATTCTATAGTGGATGCTTTCTTAACTCACGATAAAGATTCAAGGGTTGCTAGTGAGGTTTTTGTAGCAGGAAATAAAGTAGTAATTGGTGGTGAAATTAAATCAAAACATAAACTAGAAAAACAAGATTATGAAAATATTGTAAAAAAAGCTCTAGCAGATATTGGCTATGATGGGCATCCACATTTTAGCAAAAAACAATGTTTACATCCTGATGATTTAGATGTAATGGTATTTTTAAATGAGCAAAGCCCTGATATCAATCAAGGTGTTGATCAAGAAGATGGAGAGATTGGAGCGGGTGATCAAGGGATAATGTTTGGTTTTGCAAGTAATGAAGCAAAAGAATATATGCCAGCAGCTATTTCTTATGCTAGAATGCTTTGTGATAAAGTATATGAGTTTGCAAAAAACAATCCTGATAAACTTGGAGTGGATATTAAAACTCAAGTGACAATTGATTATGTAAATAAAGAAAATTTTGAAAATTGTAAACCTCAAAGCATCCATACTATTGTAGTTTCAGCTCCTTGTGTTGAAAGTATGAAAATAGAAGATCTAAGAGCTTTAGTGATGGAATTGATTTTAGATTCAAATTTACCAAAAGAACTTTTTTGTCCAGAAAAAACAAGAATTTTAATCAATCCAACGGGAAAATATGTAAATCACAGCTCGTTGCATGATAGTGGTTTAACAGGAAGAAAACTTATAGTAGATAGCTTTGGTGGTTATGCTCCAATAGGCGGAGGAGCGCAATCTTCTAAAGATTATACTAAGGTTGATAGAAGTGGGCTTTATGCAGCAAGATGGCTTGCTAAAAATATCGTAGCCGCAGGTCTTGCTAAAAAATGCATAGTACAGCTTTCTTATGCTATAGGCGTAGCTAAACCAACTTCTGTAAGTGTGGATTGCATGGGAACAAACACAAGATTAAATGATGATATTTTAAGTGATTTTGTGATGAAAACTTTCCCATTAACTCCAAATTGGATTAAAAATAAATTCAATCTTGATAAACCAAGTAAAGATACTTTCATGTATGCTGATGTAGCTGCTCGTGGTCAAGTAGGTCAGGCTGATTATCCTTGGGAAAAATTGGACGCTCTTGATGAATTTAAAGCATTATAATAATGAAGCTTTTGAGCTTCATTTTGCTTTAAAAGTTTTTCTTTTATCTTTAAAATCAATATCTTTTTTGACTTAATTACAGCATTTTCTTTTCCATTAACTGCATGATATATACTTACATTATAATTATTTGCATAAAAACGCATTAGAAAATTTTGTAATTTATACTCACTTGAAAAATTAAACCAAGCATTGTTTGAAATAGCGATGATGATTTTTGAGTGTTTATAAAGTTTTTCTTTTGTAGCTTCAAAGCAGATAGCATTAGTGATGAGTTGATTATTTAGAGTGTATTGATTTAATTCCTTTCCTTTTGAAAATTCATCAATATTTAAAAGATATTTTTTAAAAAAGGTTTTAAATATAGGAATTTCTTCCCCAAAAGGCACAAGATAGTGTTTGTTAAAAACTTGTATGTTGCCATTGTCAAATACATAAGTGCTATTGTATAGATGATTAGGTGTGGTACTTATAGCACCTGTGATGATGATGATTTGTTTTGATAAATCTTTTAAAGCTTGTAAATAACTTGGAGCTTTATTTAAAGCAAAGGCAAAAGCTGTTTCAGGAAAAACAATTACTTCTTTACCTTCTTTTATGGCCTGATTGATTTGATAAAATATATCTTTAGAATGAGTGTGTAAATTTTCTTGTATGAATTTTTGATCTTGGGAGATATTAGTTTGAATTAATTTATAGTCTAAATTTAATGTTTGCGATTGTTTTTGATTATATTGGGCTCCAATTAGAATAAGGATTAAAATGATTGCTATTTTATAATATCTTGAAATGTATTTTTCATAATAAAAATAAGCAATCAAAAACATAGCTATAATGCCTTGATAACTTGCATCAAAGATTCCATATACACTTAAAACACCCCAATTTAGCCAATCAAATCCAAAAGGATGAACAAAACTAAGTAAAAAAATCCCACAAAGCCTTAAAAAATCATATTTAAGAAAAAAACATACCAAAAATAATAATCCATAAATTAATCCGATTAAGATAATTTCTAAAGGAATTAAATAAGCTAAATCAAAATAAATTGATGATAAAGCTATCCACCAAAACCATAAAATTCCTACAAAAAATCCGGTATAAAAATATCCTATTTTACTTTTATTTCTTAGCAATAAAATCAAACCATATATACTTAAAAATGGTGAAATAAATTCAAAAAGTAAATTTTCAAAAAAAGAAAAATAAATAAAATTTGACAATAAAAGTGCAGAAAAAAAGGCTTTTATTATTTTAAAAGTGGTAGAATTAGAATTTATGAACTTTAAAAAAAGGGGAAGAAATGGCAGAAAACGGAAATATTTGGACTTCATTGTTGCCTCTCATTGTGCTTTTTGCGATTTTTTATTTTTTGGTTATCAGACCACAACAAAAACAAGCAAAAGACCACAAATTAATGGTTTTATCTTTAGAAAAAGGAGATAAAATCATCACAAATGGTGGGATAATTTGCGAGGTGGTAAAACCAGAAGAGGATTTTATCAAAGTTAAGCTTAATGATGAAAATGTAGTTGTAAAAATTTCTAGAGATTTCATAGCAAAGAAAATTGATGCGTAGTGGAAAAATTACTTATAGAAGTATCATTTTCTTTGTAGTTTTTCTTATAGGATTAATTTTTTCCATACCTTCTTTTATGCAAACCCAAAGTGGTGCTAAGATCAACCTGGGACTTGATTTGCAAGGTGGTTTGCATATGTTATTAGGTGTAGAAGTAGAAGAGGCGGTTAAATCAAAGGTTAAATCCATAGCCTCTTCTCTTAGTTATTCTATCAATAAAGAAGATATTATTGTTGATAAAATCAAAGTAAATGATACTAGTATTAAATTTAGTTTATTAGATGAAAATGATGTAGCTAAGGTTGATTTGTTATTAAAAGACATTAAAGGCTTGGCTATTACACACGAAAATTTACACTACACACTTTTTTTAACCCAAGAAGAAATCAAACTAACTCATGAACAAGCTATTTTACAAGCTGTAGAAACCATTAGAAACAGACTTGATCAATTTGGCCTTGCAGAGCCAAATGTAGCAAGATCAGGTGAGGATAAAATTTTAGTCGAACTTCCAGGTATTAAAACTGCTGCAGATGAGGCTAGAGCTAGAGAGCTTATCGCAAAAGCTGCACATTTGCAATTAATGGAAGTAGATGATGTTAGAATGGATCAGGTAAATAATCTTACTCCAGCTCAAGCTGCTGAATATGGAGATTTGATTTTTGAAGATGCAAAAAATCCTCAAATTAAATATCTAGTAAAATCTATACCTATTCTTGATGGTTCTATGCTAACAGATGCAAAAGTAGGTTTTGCACAAAGCAATAATCTTCCTGTGATTAATTTTACCTTAAATTCAGAAGGTGCGAAAAAATTTGGAGATTATACTGGGAATAATGTAGGCAAACGCTTAGCTATAGTTTTGGATAATAAAGTATATTCAGCTCCAAGAATTAATGAAAGAATAGGTGGAGGTAGTGGCCAAATTAGTGGTAGCTTTACTGTAGAAGAAGCTCATGATGTGGCTATTGCTTTAAGAAGTGGGGCGCTTTTAGCACCGGTTAAAATGCTTGAAAAAAGAAGTGTTGGACCATCTTTGGGTGCTGATAGTATTAAAATGAGTATGATAGCCTTAGCAGGTGCTTCTATATTAGTTATTGCATTTATGGTGATGTATTATGGTATAGCAGGAATTTTTGCTAATATTGCTTTAGTGGCAAATATTTTAGTGATTATTGCTGTAATGGCTATGTTTGGAGCAACTTTGACTTTACCTGGTATGGCAGGACTTGTACTGACTGTGGGTATGGCAGTAGATTCTAATGTTATTATTAATGAAAGAATTAGAGAATTATTGCGAGAAGGTGCTAGCATAAGGCAAAGTGTTGAAAATGGTTATAAGCATGCAATGAGCGCGATTTTAGATTCTAATATTACTTCGCTTATTACTTCAGTGGTACTTTATGCTTATGGAACAGGTGCGGTAAAAGGTTTTGCGGTGACTTTGAGTATTGGGATTTTAGTTTCGATGATTACTTCTATTGTTGGAACTCATGGTATGTTTGAAATGTTTATGAACCGTATGGAAAAAAGCAATAACACAAGATTATGGTTTGGATATAGGAGACCTTAATGCAATTTTTTAGTCAAAAACATGTTTATGATTTTATGAGAATGAGATTTGCAGCCATCTCTTTGTCTTTTATTTTATTTTTTGGTTCTATTTTTATCCTTTTTACTAAGGGTTTAAATTTTGGTATTGATTTTACCGGTGGAACTTTGGTGCAACTTCAATATGAGCAAAAAGCTCCTTTGGCCGAAATTCGTAAAGCTTTATCTATAAATGAAAATTTAAAAGGAGCTAGTGTTACTGAATTTGGTAGTGCTAATGAAGTTATTATTCGTTTTTCAGGAAGTAGCGATAGCTTGGGAAGTGATATTGGAGTAAGTATTGCAAATTTGTTAAAAGATACAGGTAAATTTGAAGTGCGCCGCGTGGATGTAGTAGGTCCAAAAGTAGGAGACGAACTGCGTAATAAAGGTCTTATGGCGGTTGGAATTTCTTTGATTGCTATTTTGATTTATTTGGCAGTGAGATTTGAATGGCGTTTTGCTATGGCTTCTATTGTGTGTGAAATTCATGATATAGTCATTACTTTAGGTGCTATTGCGTTATTTGAAATAGATGTAAATTTAGATATTTTGGCGGCTGTTTTAACTGTGCTTGGATATTCTTTAAATGATACGATTATTATTTTTGATAGGATTAGAGAAGGTGTTAAAACAAGTAAAAATTCAAAACTTGATTTAATTATCAATGAATCAGTTTCAGCTACTTTATCAAGAACTACTTTAACAACGGGTTTAACTTTAATTACTGTTGTAGTGCTTTATTTCTTTGGCGGATCTATGATAGAAGGTTTTGCTCTAACTATGATAGTGGGTATTGTAGCAGGTACTGCAAGTTCTATATTTGTAGCAAGTCCAGCACTTTTATGGTTTAAATTTAGTGTTACGCAGTATCGTCAAAAAGAATTAGAAAAAGTAAAGAAAAAACAAGAAAAAGAGAAATTAAGAGCGATGTATGAAAAAGGAACGGTGTAAAAATGAATTGGGGTAAGGTTATTTATATCTTTTTTGCTCTAATGAGCTTAACTACAACCGCAGGATTTTTATATGATCAAAATGAAGTTGCTTTATTTATTGCAGCTTGTGTGAATTTAATTTCTACTTTATTGAAAATTGGGGTTAGAAATTTCTTAGCAGCTGAATTATTTGCTAGTTCTTTGGTAGCTGATTTGCATTTAATTCCAGCTTTTGCTTTAATACAAATTAATCCAGAAGCTAATGTTATGGTTTATACTTTAGCAATTGGTGCTTTGATAGCTAATATCTTTTCAATGATTTTAGTTATAGTTGATTCAGTAAAAAATCAAGAAGAAAATTAGGAGTGAAAATGGCATATGAAGCAGGTAAAATAGAAAAAAAATGGCAAAAAATTTGGCAAGAAAAAGAATATTTTGAACCAAAAGATGATTTTTCTTTACCAAAAAAATACATTTTATCTATGTTTCCATACCCAAGTGGTAGAATTCATATGGGACATGTGAGAAACTATAGCATAGGTGATGCTATGGCTAGGTATTATAGAAAAAAAGGTTTTAACGTCTTACATCCTATAGGTTTTGACAGTTTTGGTATGCCTGCTGAAAATGCTGCGATTAAACATGGTATCCATCCTAAAAAATGGACTTATGAAAATATTGATTATATGCAAAATGAGCTTGCTTCTTTGGGTTTTTCTTTTTCTAAAAAGAGAATGCTTGCTACTTCTGACCCTTTATATACTAAATTTGAGCAAGAATTTTTCATCAAAATGTATGAGAAAGGGCTTGTTTATACTAAAGAAGCTGAAGTTAATTGGTGTGAGAATGATAAAACAGTCTTAGCAAATGAGCAAGTTGAAGATGGCAAATGTTGGCGTTGTGGGCATGAAGTCATTAGAAAAAAAATGCCAGGATATTATGTAAAAATTACCGCTTATGCAGATGAATTATTGCAAGATCTTAAAAAATTAGAAGGAAAATGGCCAAGTCAAGTTCTAACCATGCAAGAAAATTGGATAGGTAAAAGCACAGGGCTTAGTTTTGATTTTGATATAGAAGAAAATGATAAAATCAGCGCAAAAAAGATCAATGTTTTTACCACAAGAGCTGAGACTATTTATGGAGTATCTTACATCGCTTTAGCGCCTGATCATGAAATAGTAAATGAATTAATTGATAAAAAGTTACTAGATCAAGATATTATAGCTAAAATTCAAAATATACAAAATCAAACACCACGCCAAAGACAGGCCGCACCAAAAGAAGGATATTTTTTAAATCTTTATGTAATCCATCCACTAAGTAAAGAAAAAATTCCTTTATGGGTAGCTAATTTTGTTTTAAGTGATTATGGTAGTGGTGCTGTTATGAGTGTACCTGCTCATGATGAAAGAGATTATGAGTTTGCAAAAACTTATAATTTGGCTATAAAAAAAGTAATTTATAAAGATGAAAATGACGCACAATGCTACACTTTAAAAGAAGGCGTTTTAACTAATAGTGGTGAATTTGATCAATTAGAATGCAATGATGCTAGAGAAAAAATTAGTTTAAAAATTGAATCTTTGGGTATTGGTAAAAAGGTTACTAATTTTAAAATTCGTGATTGGGGTGTTTCTAGACAAAGATATTGGGGAGCTCCTATACCAATGATTAAGTGTGACTCTTGTAGCATAGTTCCTCAAAAAATAGAAAATTTACCTATTACCTTGCCTGAGGATGTGGTGATAAATGGAGAAGGAAATCCACTTGATAAGCATGAAACATGGAAAGAGTGCGTTTGTCCAAAATGTGGTAAAAAAGCGCAAAAAGAAAGCGATACTTTAGATACTTTCTTTGAAAGTTCTTGGTATTTTGCGCGTTTTGCAAGTGATGATAAAACATGGCAAGAAAAAGCAGTAGATGAAAAAAGTGTTAATTATTGGATGAATGTTGATGAATATATTGGTGGGATTGAACATGCGATATTGCATTTACTCTATGCTAGATTTTTCCAAAAAGCACTTAGAGATTTGGGTTATTTAAAAGATGATGAGCCTTTTAATAGACTTTTAACCCAAGGAATGGTCACTAAAGATGGTGCTAAGATGAGTAAGTCTAAGGGGAATGTGGTTGATCCTGATTATATTATAGAAAAATATGGAGCAGATAGTGCAAGATTGTTTATACTGTTTGCTGCACCACCTGCTAAAGAACTTGAATGGAACGATAGTGCATTAGAAGGTGCGTTTAAATTTATCAATAGGCTTTATGAAAAGGCTATGAGTTTAGAATGTGGAAAATTACAAGAAATTGATCATCAAAGTTTAAATAAAGAAGAAAAATATGCTAGATTAAAAGTATATGAAGCTTTGAAAAAATCTTTCGAAGTTTATGAAGAAAGCTTTGCCTTTAATACCTTAATAGCTGCATGTATGGAGGCTTTAAATGCCTTAAATGCTATAAATCATAAAGAAGTTTCAAAAGAAGCTTTTTATATTATTTTAAATATCTTAGAGCCTATCATCCCTCATGTTTGTTTTGAACTTAGTGAGTATTTATTTAAATGTGATAATTTTAAAGTATTAAAAATAAAAGATGAAGTTTTTGTAAAAGATAGTTTTAATATAGCTATTAGTGTTAATGGTAAAAAAAGAGCACAGATTGAAATAAATTCAGAAGCTAAAGAAGATGAGATTTTAGCTTTAGCTAAAGAAAATGTTGCAAAATGGCTAGAAGGAAAAACTATAGTAAAAGAAATTTATATTGATAAGAAATTGGTAAATTTGGTGATTAAATGAAAAAATATCTAGTGTTGTTTTTTGCTTTTTTCATCATAGCTTGTGGATATATTCCCTCTTCGCAGATGGCAAGTAGAGTTTTGGGCGAAAATGTATTTTTAAAAATCAATATTAGCAAACAAGATCCTGAAAACAGTGTTTACATAACAGATATTCTAAGAGAAGCTATGCTTAATAAGCTTGGTAGAAAAATCACAGATGAATATAATGCAGATAGTTCTATTATAGTTACGATGAAAAAATTAGAATTTCATCCTATAGTTTATGATAAAAATGGTTATGTAATTTATTATAAAGCGGAGCTTTATTTGGAGTTTGTGTTGCGTTATAAAAATGGCAAGGAAGAAATTGTAAATACTAAAGGGAGTTATAATTTTGATATTAATCCAAACTCTATCATCAGTGATCAAGCAAGATTTGAAGCAATTAAAAATGCATCAAGTGAAGCTTTTGATGAATTTGTTTCTATTATAGCTATTAGGGGTTATAAATAAAATGGCAAGTCATATCAATGAAATTGCAAAAGAAACATTGATAAAACTAAAAGAGCGTAAGTTATATCCAACTCCTGAAAATTATAGCGAGGTGTTTGAAGAGTGTGCTAAAAAAGCAGGAGTGATGAGTTCAAATAAAGCCAGAATAGAAAAATACACCAATCTTTTAGATGATTCTTACAAGCAAGAATTAAAAGGAAAAAGTATTCGAACTATTGATGAGTTTTTGATGTTTTTAGTCTCTAGGCTTAATAGACAGGTAAGTAGAAAATATGAAGATGTTTATGCTTTGCTTGGCTTAATCATTCAACAACTTAGTATTAGTAAAGATAAAAAAATCAAAGAGCTTGCTCAAATTACTCAACACAGATTATCTCAAGCTATGGACTTAGAAACCATATATCTTTTAAGAGCTAAATGGAAAGAACTTGAAAAATCTTATGAAGATGGAGAACTCTTAAAAAAATTAGAAGAATTTAATATCCGAGCTTTTTTGGATTTTCATGCTTTAATAGAAAAACTTATCACTATGCTAAAAGAACGTTCTTATGAAAAACAAGCTGAACTTTTACTAGCTTCTTTAGAACCTTTATTTGGTGAGAGTAAAGAAGTAGAGCAATTTAAGCAAAAATTAAAAGAAAACCCTAGATTGATTGCTAGAAAAGAATTTGCACATGAATATTGTTTGATGCTACAAAAAAAAGAAGCAATAGATAAATACTATATACAAAAAAATCTTTCTTTTTTCAATCAGCATTTAGAAAGCCTAAATGAAATGGTTTCAAAGCTTTATGATAATAGCCAAGAAGATGTGAAATTTATTAATGCCTTAACTAAAGATGAAAATGGTAATGTACAGATTAATTTTGATACATTAAAAGATAAGCTTTTGTATGCAAACGAGCAAATAGCTCAAATTAAAACTCAAATTCAAGCTACAAGCGATGATGAGCAAAGAGAACAATGGAGTCTTGCTCAAGAGCTTAAAAAACTTGATGAAAATTATAAGCTTTATGCGGTTAATTATGCTTTATCTTTCTTTAAAATCAATAATATAGAACATGTTATTAATGCTTATGGTATTGATAGTTTTAAAACTATTAGCGGGAAGTTTAAAAAAATCCTCAAAGACTTATGTAAAAATTTAGCTGAAATTTGGATTTTAGATGAAAGTTCTTATTTAATTGTTTTTCCGGGTAAAAGCTTAGAAGTTGCTCAAATCTTTACGGAAAAAGCTTTGAAGCTTATAGATGATTATAAATTTATTTATAAAGAAGAAGTAGTTAGACTTGTTTTATCATCTTCTTGTATAGAAAAAAAAGAATTTCCAGATGGCGATATTTTAAAAGAATTAATGCAAAAAGCTTAGTATGAAATTCCAGCAAACACTTTCACAAAAAACTATGCATGTACAAAAAATCAGTAGATTTTTTATGTTTAGTATGTATGAAAAATATAAAAAATTTATCCCAAAAACTAAAAATATTCAAATTATTGGCACTAATGGCAAAGGAAGTACAGGTAGATTTTTAGCGCTTTTACTCTTAGAGCAAGGATGTAAAGTAGGGCATTATACAAGTCCACATATTTTTGAATTTAATGAAAGATTTTGGTTAAATGGAAAAATTACAGGCAATGAGCTTTTAGAAAAAGCACACGAAGAATTGGAAAGTGTTTTTTTAGATGATGTGAAAAAACTTAGCTATTTTGAGTATGCTACATTTTTAGCATTTTTTGTTTTTAAAGATTGTGATTATGTGATTTTAGAAGCTGGAGTAGGTGGAGAGTACGATGCAACAAGTGTTTTTGAGATAGATTTTAGTATTTTTACTAAAATAGGTTTTGATCATCAAGATTTATTGGGTAAAAACTTGGATGAAATAGCAAGAACAAAATTAAAAGCCATGAGCGCTAAAGCTTTAATTAATCATAAGCAAGAGGCAAAAGTATTAAATTTGGCTCAAAAAATAGCAAAATTAAAACAAGCTAGTTTAGATATTAGTGCGTTAGATGAAAACAAGGCTATTTATCCTTATGTGCAAAAATATATTCAAAAATATAATTTAGCAACTTTTTTAAAAGATAATCTTTTTTTAGCCTTAGAAGCTTTTTCTAAAATTTGTGCCAAAAATGAGAAAGAATTGATTTGCAGCATTAGTAATTTGCCAAAACTTGATTTAAAAGGAAGGTGTGAGCAAATAAGTCAAAATATTTTTGTTGATGTAGGCCATAATGAAATGGCAGCTTTAACTTTAGCTGAAATTTTCAAGGAAAAAAAAGTTCATTTGGTTTATAATTGCTTTTTAGATAAAGATTCTTATAAAATTTTAAGAGCTTTAAAGCCTATAATAAAAATAGTTGAAATTTATGAATATGAAAGCAAAGACAGACCTTTAGCAGGCTCTGTTTTGCTAGAAAATTTAGAAAAATTAGATATTGCTTATCAAAAATTTGAACAAATAAAAAAAGATGAGTTGTATTTAGTTTTTGGTTCTTTTGTATTGGTAGAAAATTTTTTAAGAGGCTATAATGAAAGATAAATTTACGCTAACTATCACAGATGTAAATGGTTCTAGACATTTTTTATTAAGTCAGATCATAAAAAAAGTAATTATTTATTTTACTACTTTTGTTTTTGTTGTTATAGTTTTGGGTGCTTTATATATTAATTATTTAGCAGATAAGCGTTCAGAGCTTTTAAAAGAGCAAGAAACATTGTCAGCAAAAAATACTAAATTATTTTCTCAAAATGAAAGTATGCAAAAAAGTTTAGAGGAAAAAACAGCCTTGTATGATGAACTCCAAACTCAACTTGCAGATATTGAAGAAAATTTAGGTTTAAAGCAAGATGAGGGTTTAGATATACCAGAAAGATTGGAAAAAGTTAAGCTTACTAACGATCAAGCCTATTTATTTTTAACACAAATTCCAAATGGCCATGTGATAGAAGATAATGGAGTCACAGGTAATTTCGGATGGCGTCATCATCCTATATTAAATAAAAAAGAGTTTCATCCAGGTATTGATTTAAGAGCAGCTTTAAATACTCCTATTTATGCACCGGCAAATGGAGTGGTTGAGTATGCTGCATATAGTAATAATGGCTATGGTTATTCAGTGATTTTGATCCATAATTTTGGCTTTAAAACGGTATATGCGCACATGATGCGCAAAGATGTTGTTAAGGCAGGGCAATTTGTAAAAAAAGGTGATTTGCTTGGATATACAGGAAATACCGGTCTTTCTACGGGACCACATTTGCATTATGAGGTTAGATTTATTAATAAACTTTTAGACCCTAAAATTTTTATAGATTTAAACCGAAAAAATTATGAACAAATATTTGATAAAGAAAGGAGAGTTCCATGGCAATCTTTAATAAAGGCTCTATTGCTACAGTATCCGAAACTACAGTCATTTCAAACGGAGCAAAAATAGAAGGAAAATTTTATTTTGACTCTATGCTTCATTTAGATGGAGAGATTACAGGTGTGATTGATTCTTCTAATGTGATAGTGATAGGTAAAAGTGGTGTTTTAAAAGGACAAGTTAAGGCAAGTAAGATAGTGATTAATGGGGTTTTTGAAGGAGAAATGCAAGTTGATTCTTTGGAAATTTTATCCGGTGGTGTGCTTAATGGTAATATCATAGTTAAACAATTAAGCATTGAAAATGGTGGAAAATTTAATGGAAGCAGTAAAATAATTGAAAAAGACGAAGAACTTGCAACTATTGATGTGAGCATAGAAAATTCAGAAAATGCAAGCTAAATTATATGAATATTTATTAAGTAACAAAACTGAGTTAATAGTTTGTGAGAATGATAAAGAAGCAGATGAGTTAGCTCAAGTTTGTTTATTTTTAAATTTAAAAACTTTCGTTTTACCTGATTTTAGAGCAGAATTTGGTAGTGACTTGCGCTCTTTTTCTAAAGAGCTTTTTGAAATTTGTAAAGTTTTAAATGCTTATCACAAAGAAGATGAAAATAAAATTTTAATTTCTCCTATAAAAACAATTTTGCAAAAACTCCCCGGGAAAAAGCATCTCAAAAATATTATTCTTAAAAGAAATTCACTTCTTGTTTTAGAGAAATTTAAAGAAGAAATTTTACATAGTGGGTATGAGTTTGTAGATATAGTTCAAGATAAGGGTGAGGTTTCAATACGCGGGGATATTATAGATATTTTTACAATTAACGAAGAACAGCCTTTTAGAATTTTGCTTTTTTCAGATGAGATAGAAAGTATAAGATATTTTGATATTCATACACAAAAATCAATCCCAAGTGAACTTTCAAAAATTGAAATTTGTCCATTTTTAAGTGCTTTTAATCAAGAGCAATATGAAAATCTACAAGAAAAAATTCAAAATTTTCAAAGTCAAAGCATTGTTAATGATGTTAATTCTTTAGGATTTTGGTGTGTTGATGATTTTTGTGATTATTTAGATTTAAATTTTGTGAGTATAAAAAATTTTGATGTAAATGATTTTGAAGAAGATATTAGTAAAATCAATCAAAATATTTTACCTGAACCAAGATTTTGTAAAGATTTAGTAAGTTCTTATAATCATGATTTTTTCACTTTTCACAAAGATAAAAAAATTACTATTTTGGCAAAAAATGAAGCTTTGTTTAAAGCTTTAAATTTACAAGAATTTTCAAATATTAAATTAAAAATATCTCAAGAAAGAATCAACCTAATCACTCAAGATGAGCTTATTATCTCTTTAAATAAAAAAGAAAAAAGTAAAAGAGTTAGAAAAGCAAGTTTGGTAATAGATGAGCTTAGGGTTGGGGATTTTGTTGTACATGAAGATTATGGTGTAGCTAAATTTTTAGGTCTTGAGATTATTATAATTGCAGGAGCAAAAAAAGAATTTGTAGCTCTTGGGTATTTAAATAATGATAAGCTTTTATTGCCTGTTGAAAATTTGTATATGATTGATAAATATATCGGTGCAAGTGGTGGCGTGCCTTTACTTGATAAGCTTGGAAAAGGAAGTTTTCTAAAAATCAAAGAAAGATTAAAAGAAAAATTATTTGCCATTGCTTCAAATATAGTTTCTTTAGCAGCAGCTAGAGCTTTGATAAAAGCAAAAGAATTAAAAATTTCTCAAGAATTACAAGATGAATTTATCAATAAAGCAGGATTTTTTTATACTAAAGATCAAAGTCAAGTTTGTCAAGAAATCACTCAAGATTTAAAAAGTTCTCAAGTAATGGATAGGCTTTTAAGTGGTGATGTGGGCTTTGGTAAAACAGAAGTTGCTATGAATGCTATATTTACTTGTGTAAAAAGTGGCTATACAGCTTTGTTTTTTGTGCCAACTACTTTACTTTCAGCCCAGCATTTTAAAACCTTAAAACGAAGATTTGATTCTTTTGATATAGAGGTTTTTAAACTAGATCGTTTTACTAGTGCTAAAGAAAAAAAACAAGTTTTGGCATTTTTAAAAGAAAATAAGCCTTGTGTGGTGGTTGGAACGCATTCTCTTTTAGGGATTGAGTGTGAAAATTTGGGTTTAGTCGTGATAGATGAGGAGCATAAATTTGGTGTAAAACAAAAAGAAAAACTCAAAGAATTAAGTAAAAACTCCCATATTCTATCTATGTCAGCAACACCTATACCAAGAAGCTTAAATCAAGCTCTTAGTTCTTTAAAATCATATAGTGTTTTACAAACTCCACCTGAGGATCGTTTGGATGTGCGTACCTTTGTTAGAGAAAGTAATGACGCTTTGATTAAAGAAGCTATTTCAAGAGAATTAAGAAGAGCAGGACAGATTTTTTATATACACAATCATATAGCAAGTATTGATGGGTGTAAAAAATATCTTTTAGATTTGTTTCCGAATTTAAAAATTTTAATCTTGCATTCTAAAATTGATGCAAAAATTACTGAAGAAGAAATGATTAAATTTGAAAATAAAGAATATGACTTATTGCTTTGTACTTCTATAGTTGAAAGTGGTATTGATTTAGCAAATGCAAACACTATCATAGTGGAAAATTCAGATCGCTTTGGTATGGCTGATTTGCACCAACTTAGAGGAAGAGTAGGGCGTAGTGCTAAGCAAGGATATTGCTATTTTTTGATTGAAGATAAGGAAAAAATCACAAAAGATTCTTTAAAAAGACTTACGAGCTTAGAGAGTAATTCTTATTTAGGCTCAGGAAGCGTGCTTGCTTATCATGATTTAGAAATTCGTGGGGGTGGAAATTTATTAGGAGTGGATCAAAGTGGGCATATAGAGCAAATTGGTTATAGCTTGTATCTTAAAATGTTAGAAGATGAGATTAATAAGCTAAGTAAAAAAGAAGAGGTTAAAGAGAAAAAAATAGATCTAAAGCTTAACATCAATGCCTTTTTAAATAGTGAGTATATTAGTGAAGATCGTTTGAGATTAGAACTTTATAGAAGACTTAGCAAGTGTATGAGTGTTAATGAAGTCTATGAGATAGAAAGTGAGATGAATGATCGTTTTGGAAGGCCTGATATCTTCACAAAGCAGTTTTTGGATTTAATCATTATAAAAATTTTAGCTAGCAAGCATTATAAACTAGTGAGTAATTATGAGCAAAATATTTGTTTTGTAAAAGATGATGAGAGCAAGGAAGTCATTAAGGCAAAAAGTAAAGACGATGATGATGTAATTGAGGCTATTTTGATGCATTTAAGAAAGAGTGAAAAAGCATGAATGGATATGAAATTTTTAAAGCTTTAGTTAATGCAAATATTGATTATCAAGATTTTGAGTGGCTAGAAAATAATACTTTGAGCGAGTTTGAAATTTTAATTTCTGTGGTTTTAACTCAAAATACAAACTGGAAAAATGTATTGAAAGCTTTGACAAATTTAAAACAAGCAAATATTACTAAGATAGAAGATTTATCAAAGTTAAACACTCAAGATTTAGCGCTTTTAATAAAACCAAGTGGATTTTATAATACTAAGGCAAAATATATTAAAAATTTTACTCAAAAATATTTTCAATATTTTAATTCTTTTGAGTTTTTTAAAGAAGAAGTAGATAGAGAATGGCTTTTGAGTATTAAGGGTTTTGGTCAAGAAAGTGCAGATGGAATTTTAAATTATATATGTAAAAAAGAAGTTTTAGTAGTTGATGCTTATGGTGCAAAAATAGCTAATTATTTAGGCTATGAGTGTCAAAGTTATGATGAATTAGCAGATTTTTTAAAAAAAGACATAGCTAAAAATCAACAAGAATTGTGTGTTTTGTTAAAAAAAGAATGTAAATTATACGAGCTTTATCAAATTTTTCATGCTTTAATTGTTTCTTTTTGTAAAATGCATTTTCAAGGTAAAAAACTTTCAGCAGATGGCGCACTTATTTTAGACCCTTTAAAATTTTAAATTTATTTTTTATTTAAAAAGTTAATTTTTTACGATTAAAGTGCTATAATGTATTTAACTTCATAAAAAGGAGAAGTAATGAATACAAGTATAGTTGGAAAGCAATTTGAGCTAACTGAGTCTATAAAAGAGTATGTGGAAAAAAGCTTTGATGCTTTAAGTAAATATGGCTTAGATGTGATTTCTGCGCGTTGTGTTATAAGTGCTGATGAAAGGCATGGAAAGAAAGGATTTTGGGCTGAATTCAGCATTAACTTAGCTGGTATTAATACAGTGGTTGTAAAGCAAAAGGATAAAGACTTATATGCTGCTATAGATTTAGCTATTGATAGAATTTCTAAGGTTTTAAGAAGATTGCATGATAAAAATATTACCCATAAGCATCAAGATGAGATAAAAGAAAATTTAGTATTGCCAAGTGTGATTGAAGAAGATGAGATAGTTCCAATGGAGCTTGAACTATATAAACCTTTAGAAATTGAAGAAGCATTAGAAAAGCTAAAAGCAAGTAAGGATATATTTTTAGTTTTTAATGACATCGATGCAAAAATGAGAGTGTTGTATAAGAAAAAAGATGGTAAATTTGGTTTATTTTAAAAAATCTAGCCTTTTTAAGGCTAGATGTATTAGAAGAGCTTGTTAAAGATTTTATCTATTGCTTGATCTACTTTTTTACCCGTATTTTTAGCACCATCATTAGCATTTCCGCCTATTGTATTAACAATAGAATTTACCACACTTTTTGTATCAAGGCTTACTTTAGGATCTTGTGTTGTTCCTTTTATAATGCCTTTAAATTTTGCTCTATCAATAACGATATTAAAAGGAATGTTTAATTTAGTACTTTTTGTATCAATCTTACCTTTACTGATATTGATATTGCTTCTATCAGCCACTAGGTTTAAATTTAAATCTATAAGATTTTTATTGATATTTATTTTAGCTTCACCGTTGCGATATACATCTTGAGTGATATCTTTTTGTAAAAGTAGCATTAAAGCACTTGTGATGAGGTTTTTCTTAAGTTGCCCATCGGCTAAGTTCATTAGCACCACACCACTTTCTTTTAAAAGATTATAGTCAATACTTAAATTTGATTTTGCTTGATAATAGTCAGGTAAATCTAAACTTTGAGCTAAATTTGAAAGATCAGTATTTTGCATTTTAGCGTTAAAAATATTATTTTTTAAAGTTGCATTTAATGAGCCGTTAAATATATTTTTACTATTAATACTTGCATCTATTAAAGCATTTTTAAAATCAAATTTTCCTTCAAAATCAGCCTTACCTTTTAAGTTTCTATCGACTAAAAATCCTAACTTAGAAAAATCTTGTAATGAAATATTATAAGTGCTTACTAGAGCCATTTGATTAAGATCAAATTTTCCTTTTAGTGAGTTAATATTTGCAAATGAACTTAGAGCTTTAGCGTTAAAATCAATGATTGATTTAGAAATTTTTCCATCAAGATTTATTTTTGCTGAAGTATTCTTTGGAAATTTTTTATCTAAAAGCTTGGATAATTCTACTTCATTAAAAGAAGAATTAATAATGGCTTTAAAATCACCATTAATATTGTTAAAATCAAGTGTTTTTAAATCAATGTCAGCATTTACATCTCCATAAGCTAAAACTTTTTGTCCTATTAAAGGAAAAAGTTGCTCTAATTTTATATTATCAATTTTCGCTTGCAAACTTTTTCCATTAGATTTTGCATTGATAAGCCCTTGCATGATTTTAATATTTGCATCAAGACTTTGAATTTGATTTGCCTTAAGATCAACTTTGGCATCTAAATTTAAAGGTCCATTGAGATCTTGCTTGGTTAAAGGTTTTAATTTGTTAAGATTATCTACAAAAGCACTAATTTGTGCTTTTAAATCTTTGTTTGTAAGATTATAAGAGCCTTTTAGCTGAGGTATTTTTGCTATGTTTGAATCAAGCAAAGCTTCATAATCAATCAAAGAATTTTTCGCATTTGCTTTAGCTTGTAGATTAAAAGTTGTTTTTGGAAAATCAAGATTGCTTAGTTTTTTAAATTCTACAACATTTATATTTGCATTGTTTAACCTAGTATTTAGATTGAAATTTTTAAAATCAAGTCCTTGCGCTTTTAAATCTAAAATTAATTTAGAATTAATAAAAGCAGGCATAGAGATAGTCTTTAAAAGCTCTGCTACTTCTATATTGGTTGTGTTGATGTTAAGATTATTATTTTCTAAAATAGCTTTTAAGCTACCACCAAATCCAAGCAAGTTAGCATCTAATTTTTGTAATTGATTGTTTACAAGAAGTAAATTACCTTGAATTTGACTTTTGCCTTGGAGTTTCATTTTAGCTAAAGATGAAAATTGATTAAAATCATCTATTTTGATGTCAAAATCACTAGTTAAGCTTTGTTTTGCTATATCATAAATACTTTTTTGTGTATAAAGTTTGAAGAAGTTACTTAAAATTTCACTTTTAGATATAACTTCATTGTTTTGGAGTAAAGATCTTATCTCGCCTTTTATATAGCTTTGTTTTGGTAGGCTTAGATTGAAATCTTTTTCAATGAGAGTATTGTTGATAGAACTTGTGTAAAAATTAATCAAAGCATTACCATTTGGTTTTAAATCTTTAGCTTGTATATCACTTATAATACTAATTTTTCCTTGAGCATATCTTGGTAAATTAGCAAAATCTAAAATTTGAGCTAAATCTATATTTTTTCCAATAAATTCAAGATTTATAGGAGAAAAATCAACGATTTTTGCATCTAAGCTAAGATTAGAATCAAATAAAAATCCATTACCTTTTACTGAAAAATCGCTACTTTTACCTACAGCACTACCTTTAAATGTAAAATCTTTATCGCTTTTTAAGCCAAGTTCTTGAATATAGTTTTGTTTAAGTCCTAAAAGATAGTTTAAATCAAATCCTAGTCTTAAAGGCGATATACCACCTTCTATATTAGCAAAAAATTTATCATCAATATTTGCTTTAATGTCAAGTTGCGAAAAACTAATTTTGAAATTTTCAAATTTAACATGCATACCGCTTTTTTGAGCAATTATCGTTTCGATTCTTGGCTTTAAAAAAGCATTACCCATACTTGTAAATAATAATGTATATATAGCTAATAATGCCACACACACTACACCTAAAAGAATGTAAAGAATTTTTTTCATGAGAAACCTTTATAATGATATATCATATAAATTTAGTGATATAGACTAAACTTATATGATATATTTTACTTAATTTATTGACAATTAACTTTCTTTAATGTATAATTCTATCACTCAAAAACAAAGAGTGCTAAAAATGGCACATTTTAGAAAGGATAAAAAATGAATTTTCAACCTCTAGGAAAGCGCATTTTAGTAAAACGCTTAGAAGAAATGAAAACTACTGCTTCTGGGATTATTATACCAGATAATGCTAAAGAAAAGCCATTAAATGGTGAAGTTGTTGCAGTAAGCAAAGAAATAGAAGATGTTAAAGTAAATGATAAAGTAATGTTTGCAAAATACGGCGGAACTGAAATAAAACTTGATAATGAAGAGTATTTGGTTCTTAATATTGATGATGTTTTAGGGATTATTAAATAAAAAAGGATAAAAAATGGCAAAAGAAATATTTTTTTCAGACGAAGCAAGAAATAAACTTTATGAAGGTGTTAAAAAACTTAATGATGCAGTAAAAGTTACTATGGGACCACGTGGTCGTAATGTATTAATCCAAAAAAGTTTTGGCGCTCCAACTATCACAAAAGATGGTGTGAGTGTGGCTAAAGAAGTGGAATTAAAAGATTCTTTAGAAAACATGGGTGCTTCTTTAGTTAGAGAAGTAGCTAGTAAAACAGCTGATCAAGCAGGTGATGGAACAACAACAGCAACAGTTTTAGCGCATGCTATTTTTAAAGAAGGTTTAAGAAATATCACAGCAGGTGCTAATCCTATTGAGGTTAAAAGAGGTATGGATAAAGCTTGTGAAGCCATAGTTGCTGAACTTAAAAAACTTTCTCGTGAAGTTAAAGATAAAAAAGAAATTGCTCAAGTTGCAACAATTTCTGCAAATTCAGATGAGAAAATCGGAAATTTAATCGCTGATGCTATGGAAAAAGTTGGAAAAGATGGTGTTATCACTGTTGAAGAAGCAAAATCAATCAATGATGAATTAAATGTAGTTGAAGGTATGCAATTTGATAGAGGCTATTTAAGCCCATATTTCATTACAAATACTGAAAAAATGACAGCTGAATTGCAAAATCCATTTATTTTGTTATTTGATAAAAAAATTGCTAATTTAAAAGATTTACTACCTATTTTAGAGCAAATTCAAAAAACAGGAAAACCACTTTTAATTATAGCTGAAGACATTGAAGGTGAAGCTTTAGCAACTTTAGTTGTAAATAAATTAAGAGGTGTTTTAAATATTTCAGCAGTTAAAGCTCCTGGATTTGGCGATAGAAGAAAAGCTATGCTTGAAGATATCGCTATTTTAACAGGTGGTGAAGTGATTTCTGAAGAGCTTGGAAGAACTTTAGAAAGTGCTAGTATCCAAGATTTAGGTCAAGCTTCAAGCGTGATTATTGACAAAGATAATACAACTATTGTAAATGGTGCAGGTGAAAAAGCAAATATTGATGCAAGAATTAATCAAATCAAAGCTCAAATTGCTGAAACAAGCTCAGATTATGATAGAGAAAAACTACAAGAAAGACTAGCTAAGTTAAGCGGTGGTGTAGCGGTGATTAAAGTTGGTGCTGCTACGGAAACTGAAATGAAAGAGAAAAAAGATAGAGTTGATGATGCATTAAGTGCTACAAAAGCTGCTGTTGAAGAAGGTATAGTAATAGGCGGTGGTGCTGCATTAATCAAAGCAAAATCAAAAATCAGCTTGAATTTGCAAGGTGATGAGGCTATTGGTGCTGCTATTGTAGAAAGAGCTTTAAGAGCACCTTTAAGACAAATTGCTGAAAATGCTGGATTTGATGCTGGTGTAGTTGTTAATACAGTAGAAAATAGTAAAGAAGAAAATACCGGTTTTGATGCTGCAAAAGGTGAATATGTAAATATGCTTGAAAGCGGTATTATTGATCCTGTTAAAGTAGAAAGAGTGGCTTTACTTAATGCAGTTTCAGTAGCTAGTATGCTTTTAACAACTGAAGCTACAATTAGTGAAATCAAAGAGGATAAACCTGCTATGCCTGATATGAGTGGTATGGGCGGTATGGGAGGCATGGGTGGTATGATGTAATACCATCTTTTTGTTGCTTTTGAGTTGCTTTTTATATAAAGCAACTCACTTTTTTTTATTTTTCTGCACTGATTTTTATTTTTGTTATAATAGATGTAAAATTATAAGGATTTTACATGAAAAACTTACAAGAAGAGCGATTTTCCAACTCAAAATACATTAAACCTAAAAGATATACTTATATAGGCAAAGATAATAAAAAATATACTTGGGATTTTATAGAAGCATTAGATAGTGTTTCTGTTTTTTTATATCATACTCAAAAAGATTCTTTTGTCTTTGTAAAACAATTTAGAATTCCTTTATGGGATTATCAAAAACGTAATAATTTAAAATTAGATGATATGGGATTTAGTATAGAGCTTTGTTCAGGACTTGTTGATAAAAATTTGAGTTTAGACGAAATAGCTAAAGAAGAATGCATTGAAGAGCTAGGTTATACTCCTAAGGTTGTAAAAAAAATAGGAGAGTTTTATACAGGTTTTGGTTCAGGTGTAAGTAGACAGTTTTTATTTTATGCTGAAATTACCGAAGATGATAAAACTGGTCATGGTGGTGGAATTGATGGAGAGGATATTCAAGCAGTATGGATAAAAAGAAAAAACTTTGAAAAATTTTCTAAAGAAAATCCGATTAAAACTCCTTTGCTTGAATATGCGTATTTGTGGTTTAAAGGTAAGAATTGAATCTTACCTTTTATTTTTCTTCTTTATTTTCAATGTTTGGATCTTTTTCTTCAAGCATTTCTTTAAAGAGTATAAATAAATCTTCAGAGGCTTTTTCAGCATTTGAGCATTTATCTAGAATTTGATTTTGAACTAATTCATTGCCTGTATTTTCATTATGTGCCAAGGCAACGGCTTGGTTGATATTTTCATGCACCTTTTGGTGTGGTAAATTTAACTTACCAAAAGCTCTTCCACTAGAAAATCTTTCTTTGCCCACACCTGCAATCCATTTTGCAAGTCTACAACTTAAATGATCAGAGAGTGCTTTACCTGAAGCATGAATGATTTCATTGTAACCATTTAATTTAAAAGCAACATGATCTAATTTTGCTAAGGAAACAAAAATTTCAGAAGCAATACGTTTAGCGTGTGAGCTAGTTGAATTTGCATTAGAGATTAATTGAGCAAAATTACTAGAGAATTTTATAATATGTTCATTTGATTCTAATGATACTTTTTCTACTTGTTCACTTTGTCCATACATTTCATCTGCATTTTGTTTTAATAGATTAATATTTAATTCTACTTCAGAGGTTGCTTTTTGTGTTTTTTCAGCAAGTTTTCTAACTTCATCAGCAACAACAGCAAAGCCTCTACCGTGTTCTCCTGCTCTAGCAGCTTCAATTGCGGCATTTAGTGCTAAAAGATTAGTTTGATCAGATACATCTTTGATTAAGTTAATAACATTAGTGATTTCATCAACACTGCGGTGTAAATTACCTGCTGTATCTCTTGAGCGATTGGCTGATTCAATAATGCTTTGAAGTGAAGATATAATTGAATGTGTGATAGAATTTAACTCTTGCATATCTTCCAAAGAAGAATCAGAATACTGAGAAATCATTTCAGCTTTATTTACATTTTCTTGCATATCGCCTTGTACATTTGAAATGCCTTTTAACACTCCAGTTAATAACATCTCCAAAAGACGAGTTTCAAGTGCAGTTTTCCCACAATCTTCTTGAAGTTGCTTTTCGTATTTTTCGATTAATTCTTGTTTTTCTAAAAGAAGTTTTTTGTTTTCTTCTTCTAGTTCTTTGATTTTATTTTGTAAATCTTCAAAGTCTTGTTTTGATTGACTTTTTTTTCCAAACATAGTTTTTCCTTGAAAGTTAAAATTAGAAAGAAATTATTTTTTATAATTTGATAAATAAGTGTTTAGCTCATCTTTTAATCTTAGTTTTTCTTTTTTAAGATTTGCAATTTCCAAGCTATCTAGATGAATTCTGCCTTCTTCTGCGTCTTTGATTTTGTGATCAAGTTCATTGTGATCTTCAAACAATTTATCAAAGTGCATGTCTTTACCTTTTAGCTCGGTAATTAAATCTCTAAATTCATGTAGCATATAAGCCTCCTTTTTAAAATTAATATTCGATTATAGCTTAAAATAAGTTAAATATATTTTAACTCATCGGGTTTTTGCTTGTTTTTTATAATCTTTTTGGCTATTTTTATGCTATCTGCTGTACCTACGATTAATAATTTTGCTCCAGTACCTATTAAAGTATCACCTCTTGGCATAGGTGTGAATTTTTTATTTTCTAAAATTCCTACTATACTTACGTTTGCCATATCTCTTAAATGAATTTCTTTTAATCTTTTAAATCTCACCCACGATTCATCAGGAATTTTAACCTCTTCTAAATCAATAGGGCTATTTTTTTTATAAAGATAATTTTCTAATAAATTTTCCATATCTGGTCTTGCTGACATCGCGCTAAGTCTTTGTGCGACTAATTTTGTAGCAGAAACAATAGAATTTGCTCCAAGTTTTTTAAGTTTTTCTGTTTCATCTTCGTTGCTTGAACTAGCTAGTATAAAATAAGGATTAATTCTTTGTAGTTCTTTTTCAAATAATCTTACTGAGGCAATGATAGCAATATTATCTGCTATGTTATTACTAAGGGTTATTACGCCTTTTGCGCTAGAAAGATTGGTTTTTAAAAAGGCTGTATTAGTATGAGGTGCGCTTTCTATATAATAAGGATAATTATATTTTTCAGCAATCTCGCTGAAATTTTCAACTTCATCAACCACAACAAAAGGAATATGATTTTCTCTAAATTGCTGTGCTAATTCTATGGTAAAATCATTATGGTAGCATATTACAAAATGATTTTTTAATCTTGCAACTTTATGCAGCATTCTTCTTTCCTTGATGATTTTAGATAAAACACCTTTTTTTACTATTTCTATTACTAAACCCATACAAAAAGTAAATATTGTAAAAGTTAATAGTACATATACAACAGTAAAAATTCTACCCGCTGTTGGTATGGGATTAACTTCAGTATAACCCAAAGTGGTAAAAGTCATACCGGCTTGATAAATAGCATCGTTAAGGTTGTAATTACTTGTGAGCATATAACCAAAAGCCCCAATTAATGTCATAACAACAACAGCAATAAGAGGAATTCTTAAAAATTTAAGTTGCTCATAAAGCTCATCATTGAGATTAATTGAAGGTTTTGGAGAGGGAGACCAATTGAGGAATTTTTGTAGCTTTTTTAAAAAAGACATAGTAATTCCTCATTTACATTAAGGATTATTTACTACTTTGCTTTTTAAGTGTTCTTAAAGTTGAAGCAGCAACTCTAACTTTTCTAGTAGTTCCATCTTCTAAAGTAATACGAACTGTTCTTAAATTTGGCAAAAAGCGTCTTTTTGTTTTATTGTTAGCATGGCTAACATTGTTACCTACCATAGGTCCTTTTCCTGTAATTTGGCAAATTCTTGACATAAATTTTCCTTATGAAATAAAAATAATTTTTAGCATTGTATCTAAAACAAGCTTAAAAAAATCAAATATTATCAAAAATACATAAAGAAAATTTGATAATAAGTATGATAAAATTATTTTTTACTTTTATTGGAGATATAAAATGTATGTAGCACCAAGTTTATTGTCTGCAAATTTTTTAAATTTGGAAAATGAGATTAAAGATGTGTGTGAAGCAGGGGCTGATTTGTTACACATTGATGTGATGGATGGGCATTTTGTACCAAATCTTACTTTTGGTCCTTGTGTGATTGAAAATATTTCAAAAATTACTTCAGTGCCTTTAGATGTGCATTTAATGGTGCATAATGTTAGTAGTTTTGTAGATTTATTTATCCCAATAAAGCCAAAATTTATTAGTTTTCATTTGGAAGCTGAAAATCATCCTATTAGGGTGTGTGAGTATATAAGAAAAAATAGTATTCATCCTGCTATTGTTTTAAATCCACATACTCCAGTTTCAAGTATAGAGCATATTTTAGAATTTGTAGATATGGTGCTTTTAATGAGTGTTAATCCAGGCTTTGGCGGGCAAAATTTTTTACCTTTAGTGTATGATAAAATTAGACAGTTAAGAGAAATGATAGATAGGAAAAATCTTAAAGTTTTTATAGAAGTAGATGGTGGGGTAAATGGTTTAAATGCGCCTGATTTAGATGAAGCAGGAGCTGATATTTTAGTCGCAGGTAGTTATATCTTTTCCTCGCAAGATAAAAAAACAGCAATCAATTCTTTAAAGCTTGAATTTTGAGCCAACAACAAATCGATGATTTAATCATCAAGCTAAGTAAAGAAAACAAACCTTTTCCTTGGGTTTTAAAAGAACTTGCAAAAATAGAAGAATTAAATCATTATGAGTTTGATTTATATATTTTTGAGCTTTTAGGACTAGGAGTGAAGCTTAATGCGCAAAATTGCTTGTGCTTAAAAAGTAAAAATACAAAAATAAAAGATGAGATTTTTTGTGTAGTAGATATTGAAAGCACTGGTGGGATAAAAAGTGGTCAAATTTTAGAAATAGGTGCGGTTAAAATTCAAAATTATAAAGAAATTGATAGATTTGAGAGTTTTATAAAAGTAGAAAGCATACCTGAAAATATTACAGAATTAACCGGGATTAGTTTAGATATGGTAGAAAATGCACCTTCTTTAAAAACTGTGTTAAATGATTTTAAATTGTTTTTAAAAGATAGTATTTTTGTAGCACACAATGTGCGTTTTGATTATCATTTTATATCTAAAGCTATGTATGAAAATGATTTTGGGGTGCTTTTAAATAGAAGATTATGTACTATTGATTTAGCTAAAAAATGCATCGAAAGTCCTAAATATGGTCTTGATGCGCTAAAAGAGTTTTTGTGCATTGAAAGTAAGCATCATAGAGCCTTAAGTGATGCTTTGGCTGCAAGTGAAATTTTAAAATACTGTCTTAAAAAAATTCCTTTTTATATAAAAACTACCGAAGAATTGTTACATTTTAGCAAGCAAGCTAAAAATCAAATAAAAAAATAAACTTTGTTTTGTATTTATTGCTATACTTGCTTTGCATAAATGACGGGAGCTTGTGATACAGGCTGAGAGTAAGCTAAAAGCTTAGACCGCACCAGAACTAGGTAATGCTAGCGTTGGGATAATTTATCAACTACTCACATACCCTTCATTTATCCAAATTTTATTTTAAGGATAAATTTAAATGAAAACTCAAATGTCTTATGCAAAAGAAGGAATTTTTACAAAACAAATGCAAATTGTTGCGCAAAAAGAGCAAGTAAGTGAAGATTTTTTGCTTGAAAATATAGCATGTGGAAAAATTATCATTCCTGCAAATATCAACCATAAAGTACTAGACCCAAATGGTATTGGCTATGGACTTAAAACAAAGGTAAATGTAAATTTAGGTGTTTCAAATGATTGTGTAGATTATAGTGAAGAAATGAAAAAAGTAGAATTGGCTCATAAATTTAATATAGAAGCTATTATGGATCTTAGTAATTATGGTAAAACTAGTCGTTTTAGAGATGAGTTAATTGCTACTTCAAAAGCTATGATAGGCACTGTGCCTGTTTATGATGCGGTTGGATTTTTAGAAAAAGATTTAAAAGATATTAAGGCAAAAGATTTTTTAGATGTAGTATATCATCACGCTAAAAGTGGAGTGGATTTTATGACAATTCATGCAGGGATAAATTCTCGTGCTGCTAGGGTTTTTAAAGAGTGTGATAGGATTACTAATATAGTTTCAAGAGGAGGTTCAGTTCTTTATGCTTGGATGCAAATGAATGATGCTGAAAATCCATTCTATAAATATTATGATGATTTACTCGCTATATGTAAGGAATTTGATGTGACACTTTCTTTGGGCGATGCGCTAAGACCTGGTTGTACTCATGATGCAAGTGATGGAGCTCAAATTGCTGAACTTATCGAACTTTCGTTATTAACTAAAAGAGCATGGGCTCAAGATGTACAAGTGATGATAGAAGGACCTGGCCATATGGCTATTAATGAAATAGAAGCTAATATGCAACTTGAAAAAAGAATTTGCAACGGCGCGCCTTTTTATGTCTTAGGACCATTGGTTACTGATATAGGTGCAGGATATGATCATATAAGCGGAGCGATCGGCGGAGCAGTTGCAGCAGCAGCTGGTGCTGATATACTTTGCTATGTAACCCCTGCTGAGCATTTAAGACTTCCAAATTTAGAAGATGTAAGAGATGGTATAGTAGCGACTAAAATAGCAGCTCATGCAGGAGATATAGCCAAACTTCCTAAAGAAAGAAAAATAGATGATGAAATGAGTAAAGCTAGACAAGATATTGATTGGGAAAAAATGTTTAAATTGGCAATTGATGGAGAAAAGGCTAAGAAAATGTTTAATGAAAGAAAGCCTGAAGAACTTAATTCTTGTTCAATGTGTGGAAAAATGTGTGCTATGAACACTATGAATAAAATTTTAAAAGGCGAGGATGTTAGTTTAATAAAAGAATAAACCCTCGATTATGAGGGTTTATTTTGATTAATCTATTACTTTATAATTATAAGGTTTTAGATTTTTATCATCTTCAAGAAGTTTTGCTGGTGGATTACCATTTACTTCTTGGTGTTTATAGTAGCGATCTCCTGCTTTGTTGCCATTTAGATCTACTTTATAGTGAATTTCACCTGGATTTAATTTTTGAATATCTTCAAAACCTAAATTTGAAGTTTTGAAATCTTTAATACCATTTTTGGCCGCAATTTCTACTAATTTAGTTTGTCCTTGTCTTGACATATCAACTGATTGTAAAAGCATTCTTGAAGCTTCTCTAGGATTGTGGAATCCTGTTGAGTTTTCAGCACCTACAAAGTCTGCTCTTACTTGAGATTTTCTATGAAGTTCTAATACTTCTTTTAATTCAGCTGAAATTTTAGCATCATCTGCTTTGCCATTAGTTTGGAATTTAGGCATTTTTCCAAGCTCTGCGCGAATAGTTTCTACATCTTTAATCAAGCTTACTAAAGAATATTCAGCTGTTCTTAAATCATGAGCTACTGAATTTTGAATATCTTTTACTTGTTTAGCTAGATAGCTTTCGCTTTGAGTATGGCAAGTTTTACAAGCTGAATTAATATCAACTAAAGGCGAGGTGATGTTATGGTTGGTAACTTTTTTTGCACCTTTTCTAATATAGGGCATGTGACAATCTGCGCAACTTACACCATTTGCAGCATGTACTCCACCACTATAAAGCTCGCTTTCTGGGTGTTGAATTTTCAACATAGGTGCTTTAGTGATTTTATGAACCCAATCACTTGGGAAATTTTCTCTATTTTTTTCATAATAATCATCAAACATTTCTATTCTAAATGGCTCACCTTTTTTCCACTCACTCCATGGATAGGTTAACTCTATACCATCAACCTCAATTTCAATTGGTTTATTTCCATCTCTCCAAGAGTCAAATTCATCATAAGTTTTTTGTGTACCATTCCACCATTTTTTAGAACTATCATTAGCAATACTTTCACCGATAGTTTTTACTTTAGTACCTGTTGGTTTGAAATAATACTCAACGTGACATTGAGAGCATACTAAAGTTCTCATCTCGCTTCTTGAAGCTTTAATGCCTTGTTTTTCATCTGCTTCATAGCCTCTTGAAATTAATGCGTTGATTAAAGCTGGTCTTGTAAGTCTTAAACTCATGTCTGTTGGGTTGTGACAATCTGCACATGTTACACCCATTCTTTTTCCACCATGAGGTCCACTGTGCTCAGGCGAGTTTTCTTTAGCTCCATTTACCGCAGGAACTGTTTTAATCATAGTCCAATATTTTGCAGAGTTAAATGCCACCCAATCACCTTTTGCAGTGTTGTTTAAAAGCCAAGGAGTCCATCCGCTATGGCAATTCATGCAAGCTGTTGGTTGACCACCAAATCCTGCAAAGCCATGTGCATTTAAGAAATCTTTGTTATTTCTAGCTGTATCCATTTGATCTACTTGAACCCAAAAGTGTCCTCTTTCTTCATTAGCATCAATGCTAAATGGATAACCCGCCCAAAGAACAGTTAGTTGTGGATAGCGGATTAGTTTTGAATAAGCTAAATTTCCACCAAATTCTGTTGCATTAGGTGCTTGTTTTTCCACTGCTGTATGCATATCTAAATAATCAGGAAAATTCTTTCCCCAATAATCAAAAGTAGGGTTTTCATCGCCAAGTTTTACAATTTCTTGAGAAATGATTCCACCTACTGAATCATTTGTTTTAGCTGTGATATCTTGATTTAACCACAATACGCCCGCAATAGCCACTATAGTAGCACTTATAGCACTATATAAAATGCCTTTATTATTCATTAATTACTCCTTTCATTTAAAATCCTCTCTTATGACCAACACCTTGGTGACAAGATACACAACTTAAGGAATTATCTTTATGTGGATCTAGAGTAGGGTTGATAGTGTTGCTCGCAATTTCTTTATGACATTCTATGCAGTTATTTTGGACTATTTCTTTACTTTTTGCATTTGCACTTAAATGTGTAGGTAAAGAATCAAGTTTAAAAGTAAATGCATAAGCATGTCCTAAACCACTTTGAGCTTTAGCAATCCATTTTTCAAAAAAGCTATGTGGTAAATGACAATCATTACAGGTTGCTCTTGGTTTACCATCAACTTCTTTAGAGTGTGAAGCTTTTAAATAATCATTATAAACTTCGTTCATAATATGACAATTATTACAGCTTTCACTAGCATCGCTAAAATAAGAAGTGCCTTTAGCATTATGGAAAGTATACATTCCAACTCCTGCTAAAATTACAAGCAAGAAGAGGAAAACAGCAAAAAGTTTTGAGTTTGCTTTTTTCAAAGTCTCTCCTTTGAATGAAGTTTAAGTTACAAGAACTTAAGTATAATTATATTATCTATAAAATCTTAAAAAGTAAATATAAATTTATTATTTATTTATAATTTTTTTAATAAGATAAAAAAAGTATTATTTTTTATATAAATTTATTTACTATTATAAAAATAAAATAAAATTTAATAAAAGAAATACTAAAATATTACATACTAGAAAATAAGGCAGGTGTATTATGCAAATTCAACCATCAATGTATATTAATAGAGAACTTTCTTGGCTTGCATTTAATTCCCGTGTTTTAGATCAATGTTCTAAAGATCTTCCTTTGCTTGAAAAACTTAAATTTATTGCTATATATTGTACAAATTTAGATGAGTTTTATATGATAAGGGTAGCTGGATTAAAACAGCTTTTTATAGCAGGAATAAGCACAGCAAGTAATGATGAAATGACCCCACTTGCACAGCTTAAAGCTATTAGAAATTATTTACATGAAGAAAAATATGTAGTAGAGCAGTATTTTACTAAAATAACTCAAGATTTAGAAAAAGAAAATTTATTTATTCGTTTATATGAAGAACTTGACGAGGATTTAAAACAACAATGTAATGAGCATTTTTTTTCTAATATTTTTCCTGTGATAGTGCCTATTGCGGTTGATGCAACTCATCCTTTTCCGCATTTAAATAATCTTTCGTTTTCTTTAGCGGTAAAGCTTTGTGATCCTATGCATCCTGAACTTTTAAAATTTGGTATGATACGTATACCTAGGGTTTTACCAAGATTTTATCAAGTAAGTTCGAATATTTATGTGCCTATAGAAAGTATAGTGCGTCATCATACGGAGCATATTTTTCCTGGCTATAAGCTTTTATCTTCTGCTGCTTTTAGGGTAACTAGAAACGCAGATATGGAGATAGAAGAAGAAGAAGCTGATGATTTTATGTTGATTTTGGAGCAGGGTTTAAAGCTTCGTAGAAAAGGTGCTTTTATACGCTTGCAAATAGAAAAAGGCGCAGATGAGCAGTTGATTGAATTTTTAAGTTCTCATATGAATATTTTTCATAAAGACATTTATGAATACAGCATACTTTTAAATCTGCCATCACTGTGGCAAATCATTTCTAATAAAGAATTTACACACTTACTAAACCCTGTGTATACACCAAAGATTTTACCACCTTTTGGAGATAATGTATCTATTTTTAGTGCAATTGATAAACAAGATATATTGGCTATACAGCCTTATGAGAGTTTTGAGCCTGTATATCAATTTATCAAAGAAGCAAGTAAAGATCCTAAGGTTGTTTCTATAAGAATGACTCTTTATAGGGTAGAAAAAAATTCAAACATAGTCCAAGCTTTAATTGATGCAGCCAGTGATGGTAAGCAAGTTACAGTAATGGTGGAATTAAAAGCACGCTTTGATGAAGAAAATAATTTGCACTGGGCAAAATCATTAGAAAATGCAGGAGCTCATGTGGTGTATGGAATCACTGGTTTTAAAGTGCATGCAAAAGTAGCTCAAGTGATTAGAAAAGAAGGGGATAAATTAAAAATTTATAATCATTTAAGTACAGGCAATTATAATGCAAGTTCAGCTAAAATTTATACTGATGTGAGTTATTTTACTTCTAAAGAAGAATACTCTCAAGATACCACAACCTTTTTTCATATACTTTCAGGATATAGCAAAAGCCGTCGATTAAAGACTTTATCAATGAGTCCAAAGCAAATCAAAGAACGAATTTTAGATATGATAGCTACAGAAGCAAGTCATGGAAAAGATGGGGTAATCATAGCCAAAATGAATGCTTTAGTAGATGGTGATGTGATTAAAGCTTTATATGAGGCTTCAAATAAGGGTGTTAAAATAGATCTTATTGTGCGTGGAATTTGTTGTTTAAGACCTGGAGTAAAAGGGTATAGTGAAAATATAAAAGTTAGAAGTATAGTTGGAAAATATTTAGAACATGCCAGAATTTTATATTTTAAACACACTGAGCCAAATTATTTTATTTCAAGTGCTGATTGGATGCCAAGAAATTTAGAAAGAAGACTGGAATTAATGACTCCTATTTTTGATGAGCATTCGCGTGCAAAATTAGCCCAAATTTTAAAACTACAATTAAGTGATAATGATTTAGCTTATGAGTTAAACAGTGAAGGAAGATATCGTAAGATTACTTTAAATGAAGCAGAAAAAATTAATAATTCTCAACAAATTTTAGAAGAATATATTAGTAGAATTTTTAATACCTTGAAAAAAGATACTGATCATAGTAGAGCAGCACATTTAGCAACGAAGCTTTTTAGGGATAGCTAATCCTTGCTTTTTAGCAAGGATTATTTCCAACCTTCTATATAATTTTTAAGTTTTCTACCAACTTTTGGGTGTTTGAGTTTTTTTATGGCCGAGCTTTCTATTTGTCTTACTCTTTCTCTTGTGACATTTAGTTCTTTGCCGATTTCTTCTAAGGTTCTATCACTTTCATCATCCATTAAACCAAAACGCATTCTAATAACAGCTTTTTCTCTGTCATTAAGCTGATCTAAAACTTCATCAATTTGTTCTTTTAAATCATCTTTTAAAATGTGATCCATAGGTGAAATTGAAGTTCTATCTTCTACAAAATCTCCAAATTTACCATCATCTTCATTGCTAATAGGCGCTTCTAGAGAAATTGGTTCTTTAGTGATTTTAATCACTTGTTTTACTTTATCTACGCTAAGTCCTACTTCTTTAGCAATAATGCTTACATCAGGCTCTTTACCTTCTTTTTGTAAATATTCACGAATGATTTTATTGATTTGATTAATAGTTTCTATCATATGAATAGGAATTCTAATCGTTCTTGCTTGATCAGCAATAGCTCTTGAAATGGCTTGTCTAATCCACCAAGTTGCATAGGTTGAAAATTTATAACCGCGTTTGTATTCAAATTTATCTACCGCTTTCATTAAGCCTATATTGCCTTCTTGGATCAAATCTAAAAACGGTAATCCACGGTTAGTATATCTTTTAGCAATGCTTACAACCAAGCGTAAATTTGATTTTGCCATTCTGGTTTTAGCTTCATCTGAGATTTTTTTACCGCGCTTTATTTGCTCTAGAATTTCTTTTAGTTGATCTTTTTCTAAATCAAAAGAATTTTGGCTAGCTTCTTTAGTTTGAATGAGTTTTTTAATCTCCATATAAGTGCTTACCATCGTAGTTTCTAGTGCGCGTTCAGCGATTTCTTCTTTGCTAAGTTTTGTAATATCTTTTAAGATATCTTGGTGTCTTTGTTTTAATTCTTCTGAAAACATTGGCAAGCGATATTCTAAGCGTTTTAATTCTTTGTCAAATTCCTCATCGCTTTTTAAAGCTGTTTCCATGGATTTTACTATTTCAGAGATAAGTTTTGAAGTTGGACCTAGATCCATTAGTTTTTCTTTTAATATATTTTTCTTAAAAGCAATTATGAGTTTATCCAATAATTCATCATCGTTTTTTTCTGCATTAATAGTAGATATGGTTTTTAACCATTCTTTTTTTGCTTTTTCTAAGGCCTTAAAACTTTCTATAACTTTTAAGGTTCTTTCGTCTTCTTTTTTACTTGCTTTTTTAGGTTTTTTTTCACTTGAGTTTTCATTTTCCTCGTTTTCATTTTCTTCTTCAGAGTCTATTTCATCATCACTTTTATCATCATCACTTTTATCATCATCTTCAAAGCTTTTAAAAAGCTCTTTTACTCTTCTTTCTCTATTGATTAAAGGTTCTTTATAATCAAGTATAAAATCTATCAAATAAGGCACAGAACAAAAAGCATCAATAATAATATCTTCACCTAGCTCAATTTTTTTAGAAATTTCAACTTCCTCGTCCTTGTTTAAAAGAGCAATTTGTCCCATTTCTCTTAAATACATTCTAACAGGAGAGTCTGATCTACTCCATTCAAGCAAATCGTTTTCATTGGCTAAATCAAATTCATTTTCTAAACTCGTATCTTGTAATTTTTGTTTTTCTTCTTGTAATTTTTTTGCTTCTTCTAAATTTCTTTTTTTAGCAATTTCAGCTGAAGAAATTAATTCTACTTTATGTTTATCCATTAAATCGCGGATTTTTTTTGCACTTGTTGCATTTGGAAGTTTTGCAAAATACTTGACAAGTTTTTCATATGTGATATAATCTTTAGAATTTTCTTTGAAAAGTTCTTCTAAAACATTGGTTTCATTAGCCATGGATACCCCTTGTATTTAAGTAATGAGTGTAAAACTAAATATTATGCCTAAAAATTAATTAAAAACAAATAAAAACATTTTGGAACAGCTTTTGCTTTATCGTGTAGAAAATTAAGATTTTAGTTAGGAAAAACAATGCAAAATGGGTATTATCAAGCCACTGGTGCTATGGTTACGCAGTTTAATCGCTTAGATGTTGTAACTAATAACCTAGCAAATGTAAATACAAGTGGCTATAAAAGAGATAATGTTGTTATTGCAGATTTTAAAAGGATTTTTAAAGAAACTCAAGATGAGTTACCTATACAAAATCATACAAGAGATGCTGCAAGATTTGTAAATACAACTATAGATAGGGTTCCACAGGTTAATCACGTCTATACAAATTTTAGCGTAGGTTCTATGAAAATGACGCACAATCCTTTGGATTTAGCTCTTACTCGTGAGGATACTTTTTATTTGATTAAAACAAATAATGGTGAGGTAAGATTGAGTCAAGATGGAAATTTCCAGCTTGATGATGAGGGATATTTGGTAAATCGTCAAGGGTATAGAGTTTTAAGCAGTGATTATTTTAACAATCCTGAAAATGATGGCATACGCATAGGAAATTCCACTTCTTTTATTAATGTGGATAAAAATGGAATCATCAGTGCATCTAATCAAGATATAGCAAGATTATTCGTAGCGCAAGTTGATGATTTAAGAAATTTGCAAAAAGATGGCGATAATATGTATAAAATCGATAATTTAAACAAAATTAGAGATTTGCCAAATTCAAATGCCATTAAGCAAGGTTTTACTCAAGGATCAAATGTTAATCCAGTTACAGAAATGGTAGGATTAATCGAAGCAAATAGAATGGTTGAGATGTATCAAAAAGTTATGACATCTCATATGGATGATTTAAATCAAGAAGCTATTAACAAATTAGCAAGTACTAAATAAAACTAAGGATAGATAAAATGTTAAGATCATTGTACACAGCAGCATCAGGGATGGTATCACAACAAACACAAATTGATGTAACTTCAAATAATATTTCAAATGTTAATACAGTAGGTTATAAAAAATCACGTGCAGAATTTGCAGATTTGATGTATCAAACGATGAAATACGCAGGTACTTCAACCTCAAGTACCACAAAACACCCAAGTGGTATAGAAGTGGGTCTTGGCTCAAGAGTGACAGCTGTGAGTAAAATTTTTAGTGAAGGTAGTTTAAAACAAACATCAACTTCAGGTCTTGATATGGCAATTGCTGGTAATAATGGCTTTTTCCAAATTCAAATGCCTGATGGAACTATAGCTTATACTAGAAATGGTCAATTTACCAAAGATGCTGAAGGAAATATTGTAAATTCAGATGGTTATAGACTTTTGCCGGAAATGACTATACCTGAGGATGCTACAGCTATTAACGTAGCAAGTGATGGAACGGTTTCTGTTATGCAGCCAGGAAATACAGCTGAAACTCAAATAGGTCAAATTGAACTTGTAAATTTTATTAATCCTGCAGGTTTACATGCTTTAGGGGATAATCTTTTGGTAGAAACTGATGCAAGTGGAGCACCTATTGCAGGTATAGCAGGTGAGAATGGATTTTCTGTTATCAAACATGGCTTTGTGGAACTTAGTAATGTTCAGCTTGTAGAAGAAATGACTGATCTTATTACAGGGCAAAGAGCTTATGAAGCTGGCTCAAAGGCAATCACTACAAGTGATGATATGCTTGGAATTGTAAATCAATTAAAACGCTAGAATTAACTAGCGTTTTATAATATGCAAAAAATATTAAAAAAATACTAAAAAACTCCTATTTATAAATACTTATAAAATATTCTTTATTATAATGTAAATTTAAACTAATCATAGTAATATTATATTCATGTATTCTTTATATACATAAATAAACAATAACGAGGGATATAATGAACAGAAGGGACTTCATTAAAAATACCGCTATTGCTAGTGCTTGTGGTGTTGCGGGTCTTAGTGTTCCAAGTAGTGTGCTTGCAAATACTGAGAATAAATGGCGTTGGGATAAGGCTGTTTGTAGATTTTGTGGTACAGGCTGTGGAATTTTAGTTGCAAGTTTAGATGGCAAAATTGTCGCTGTAAAAGGAGACCCAGCAGCTCCGGTAAATCGTGGATTAAATTGTATTAAAGGTTATTTTAATGCAAAAATTATGTATGGAGAAGACCGTTTAGCAACACCTTTACTTCGTGTAAATGCAAAAGGTGAGTTTGATAAAAAAGGAAAATTTCAACAAGTTTCTTGGCAAAGAGCTTTTGATGAAATGGAAAAACAATTCAAAAAAGCCTACAAAGAAAAAGGTGTTGAGGGGATTGGAATTTTTGCAAGTGGTCAATATACTATACAAGAAGGATATGCTGCTGCAAAATTAGTAAAAGCTGGTTTTAGATCAAATAATATAGACCCAAATGCACGTCATTGTATGGCTAGTGCTGTTGTTGGTTTTATGCAAACTTTTGGGGTTGATGAGCCTTCTGGTTGTTATGATGATATAGAGCTTACTGATACTATTATTACTTGGGGTGCAAATATGGCAGAAATGCATCCGATTTTATGGTCAAGGGTAAGTGATAGAAAATTAAGTAATTTAGATAAAGTTAAAATCGTAAATTTATCTACTTTTTCTAATAGAACTTCTCATATAGCAGATACTGAAATCATTTTCAAACCAAATACTGATTTAGCTATTTGGAATTATATCGCTAGAGAGATTGTTTATAATCATCCTGAAGCTATGGATAAAGAATTTATTGAAAAACATTGTATTTTTACAACAGGTTATGCTGATATTGGTTATGGAATGAGAAATAATCCAAACCATCCTAAATTTAAAGCAAGTGAAAAAGATACCGTAGCAAAACAAAATGCTATTATTGTAGATGAAGAAGAAGCAGTATCTTTGGCTTATTTGGGTGTAAAAGCAGGCGATAAATTTGAAATGAAACACCAAAATGCTCCTGATGCGCATTGGGAAATTTCATTTGAAGATTTCAAAAAAGCTTTAGAGCCTTATACACTTGATTATGTTGCTAAAGTTGCTAAGGGTAATGAAGATGAAAGCATAGAAGAATTTAAGAAAAAACTTCAAGAATTAGCAAATTTATATATAGAAAAAAATAGAAAAGTTGTAAGCTTTTGGACTATGGGCTTTAATCAACACACAAGAGGTACTTGGGTAAATGAGCAAGCTTATATGGTGCATTTTTTACTTGGTAAACAAGCTAAGCCAGGAAGTGGTGCGTTTTCATTAACAGGACAACCAAGTGCTTGTGGAACTGCAAGAGAAGTAGGGACTTTTTCGCATCGTTTACCTGCTGATATGGTGGTTGCAAATCCTAAACACAGAGAAATTAGTGAAAAAATTTGGAAAGTTCCTGCAAAAACAATCAATCCTAAACCAGGTGCTCCATACTTAAAAATCATGAGAGATTTAGAAGATGGAAATATCAAATTTGCTTGGGTGCAAGTAAATAATCCTTGGCAAAATACAGCTAATGCAAATCACTGGATAGCAGCGGCTAGAGAAATGGATAATTTTATCGTTGTGAGTGATTGTTACCCAGGAATTAGTGCTAAGGTGGCAGATTTAATTTTACCAAGTGCTATGATTTATGAAAAATGGGGTGCTTATGGTAATGCTGAAAGAAGAACTCAACACTGGAAGCAACAAGTGCTGCCTGTAGGTGAAGCTATGAGTGATACTTGGCAAATCATGGAATTTGCAAAACGCTTTAAATTAAAAGAAGTTTGGGGCGAAACTAAGGTAAATGATAAGCTTACCTTGCCAAGTGTTTTAGAAGAAGCTAAAGCTATGGGTTATAGCGAAGATGATACTTTATATGATGTATTATTTGCTAATAAAGAAGCAAAATCTTTTAAAGCTAAAGATAATATTGCAAAAGGATTTGATAATTCTGAAGTATTTGGTGATGAGAGAAAAGTTATAGGTAGTGATGGTAAAGAATTTGAAGGTTATGGATTTTTTGTACAAAAATATCTATGGGAAGAATACCGCAAATTTGGTTTAGGTCATGGACATGATTTAGCTGATTTTGATACTTATCATAAAGTAAGAGGTTTAAGATGGCCTGTGGTAAATGGTAAAGAAACCCAATGGAGATTTAATACTAAATTTGACTATTATGCTAAAAAAGCTGCTCCAAATTCAGATTTTGCATTTTATGGAGGTTTTGCTAAAGAATTACCAAAAGGAGATTTACTAGCTCCACAAACTAAAGAAAAATACAGTTTAAAAAACAAAGTAAAAATTTTCTTTAGACCATTTATGAAAGCACCTGAAAAACCAAGCGAAGAATATCCATTCTGGTTATGTACTGGTAGGGTTTTAGAGCATTGGCATAGTGGAACTATGACTATGAGAGTTCCTGAGCTTTTCCGTGCAGTACCTGAAGCACTTTGTTATATGAATGAAGATGATGCTAAGGCTATGAAAATTAATCAAGGTGATATCGTATGGGTAGAATCACGTCGTGGTAAAGTAAAAGCTAGAGTAGATTTTCGTGGTAGAAATAAACCTTCTAAAGGCCTTGTGTATGTGCCTTGGTTTGATGAGAATGTATATATAAACAAAGTTACACTAGATGCAACTTGTCCGTTGTCTAATCAAACAGATTTCAAAAAATGTGCCGTAAAAATTACTAAAGCATAAAAATGAAAAATAGAAGAGAATTTTTAGCCTTTGCTTTTAAGCTTTTATGCATAGGAAGCGGAAGTGCATTTTTAGCAAGTTTAGCATTTAGCTCAAATCAGGAGTATTTTTTAAGACCTCCTGGGGCAGATGATGAAAAAGAATTTTTATCAAAATGTATACGATGCGGACTTTGTGTAAAAGCCTGTCCTTATGATGTTTTAAAGTTAGCAAATTTAGAAAATAGTGCTAAAAATGGTACACCTTTTTTTGTAGCAAGAGAAAATCCTTGCAGGTTATGTGAGGATATACCTTGTATAAGAGATTGTCCTACAAATGCGCTAGATCATAAATATCTAGAGCAAAATAATGGAATTTATAAAACAAAAATGGGTATAGCTATAATTGATAGTGCAAGTTGTGTTGCTTATTGGGGAATTCAATGTGATGCTTGTTATAGAGCTTGTCCTTTAATGGATAAAGCATTAAAACTTGAAACAAAACGCAATGAAAGAACAGCAAAGCATGCATTTTTACTACCTGTGGTAGATCATGAAGTGTGTGTTGGATGTGGGATTTGTGAAAAAGCTTGTATAACACAAAAAGCAGCCATTAAAGTTTTACCTAGAGAATTTGTTTTAGGAAAAGCTGGGGATAATTACATCAAAGGTTGGGATGAAAAAGATGAAAAGCGTTTGCAAGATGTAAACACAGATAAAAATTTCAATAAAAATAAGGCTAAAGATTATCTTAATGATGGAGAATTGCTATGAAATATCTTATTTTAAGAAGGGTAATGCAATTGTCTATTTTAACTTTTTTTTCTTTTGGTGTATTTAATTTTATATTAAAAGGAAATTTAAGCTCTTCGGTTTTATTTTCTTCGGTGCCACTAAGTGATCCTTTTGCATTTATTCAACTTGCTTTAGCAAGTTTGCAAGTAGATTTAATGGCTTTAAGTGGTGCTTTGATAGTATTTTTGTTTTATGCTATTTTTGCTGGAAGAGCGTTTTGTGCTTGGGTTTGTCCTGTCAATATCATTACTGATTTTGCTTATTTTATTAGAAATAAATTAGGTTTTAATCAAGCAAGAGTTTTTAATGTAAATAAAAATTTGCGTTATTATGTTTTAGCTTTTGTTTTGATTTTTTCTTTTCTTTTTTCTTTTCCTGTTTTTGAGGAATTTTCTTATATAGGAATAATCCAAAGAGGGATTATTTTCGGTGGTGTTTCTTGGCTTTTTATGGCTTTGATCATTTTTTGTATAGATACATTTTTTAGTCCAAGATTTACTTGTTCGCATTTTTGTCCTTTAGGGGCTTTTTGGGCTTTAAGTTCGTATTTTTCATTGTTAAAAGTAAGATATAACTTACAAAAATGCACTAAGTGTTATAAATGTCTTGGAGTGTGCCCTGAAAAACAAGTGCTTTGGATGATAGGTAAAGAAAATCAAGATGTAAAATCAGGTGAATGTATAAGATGTGGAAAATGTATTGATATTTGCGGTGATGATGCTTTAGGTTTTAGTATAATAAATTTAAGGAGAGAAAATGAAAAATAAAATCTTTTTATCCTTAGCAGCAGCTGTTTTAATAAGTGCTTGTGGGCTTGCTGTTAAAAGTGTTGATTCAAAAGATATAGGTTTAAGAAAAACAAGTTTAGAAAGTGAAAATGTAGAATTATTGGATGCAAAATATTCTCAAGCAGTGGCTGGTGAGTCTGTTTTGATTGAAAGATCGTTTGAAAATGCTCCGCCATTAATCCCGCACACTTTAGAGGATATGCTTCCAATTACTAAAGATAATAATATTTGCTTAAGTTGTCATGATAAGACTATTGCTAAAGATGTTGGAGCTACGCCACTTCCAAGTAGTCATTATTTTGATTTAAGAAAAAACAAATCTACTAAAGATATGATAAGTGATGCAAGATTTAATTGTACACAATGTCATGTGCCACAAAGTGATGCTAAACCTTTGGTAGGAAATAGCTTTGAAGCAAAATTTAAAAGCGAAGAATCAAAGAAAAAATCTAATCTTTTAGATGTTTTAAATGAAGGTGTAAAATAAAATTATGAAAAAAATGTTTTTAATCTTACTAATGAGTATTTATGCATTGAGTTATGAGCTTAAGCTTGATTCAAATTTAAACGCTTTAAAGCTTGCTGATAATAGTTTGCTTATAGGACTTGATAATGGAGAGATAAAACAATATTTCCTTAAAGATAAAAAAATGCAAAAAATCACTCAGCTAGATAAGATTAAAAATTTTTACGAAGAAAATCTTAGCCCCAGAATTTATAGCATTGATTACTTAAATGGGGCTATTTTGATTTTAAGTGAAGGTGATTTTGGAAGTAAAAAATTATATGTTTATAAAAATAAACAACTTTTAAGCTATGATTTAGCTAATGATGGAGCAAAAAAAGCTTTGTTTTTAGATGATAATACTATTTTATTAGCCTTGCTAGGTTCTAATATAGAGCTTTTTGATCTAAAAACAAAAAGCGTTGTAAAAAATTTTACTTTTTCTAGTTCAAGCTTAAGTGATGTGGTTTTAAATGAAACTAAAACTCAATTAGTGGCAGGTTTTGAAAGTGGCGAGCTAATGCTTTTTGATGTGAAGAAATGGCAAAAAATAAAAAGTTATAAGAATATTCACAAGGATAATATTTATCAACTTGATTTTAAAAACACAATTATTGCAAGCTGTAGTACTGATAGAAAATTGGGCATAGTGCAAAATGATCAAGAAAAAAATATAGAAAGAGATTTTTTGATTTATACTTGTGCTTTAAATGAAAATGGTTCTATAGCGGCTTTTGGAGATAATGAAAAAAATATTATAGAACTTGTAAATACTAAAAACCTAAAAACAATAAAAAGATTCCAAAATAAAGATTTTTTGCTAGAATATCTTATATTTTTAAATGAACATGAGCTTATTAGTGCAGGTTATGAAGATAAAATTATATTTTGGAGTATAGATGAATCTTTCTAGTGTGTTGATTTTAACTAAAGAAGAAAAAGTAGAAAAACTCAAAGAGCAAATTCAAAAAACACCTTGTTGTAGTGTGGAATTAGCTCAGGATGAAAAAATTATAGTAGTAATAGAAAGTAAAAATTTAGATGATGAGTTAAAAGCATATAAACAATTAGAACAGCTTGATGGGGTAGTGAGTATTAATATGGTTTTTTCTTATCAGGATTTAGACGAAGAAAGAGAAAAAATTTTAAAAGCAAATTTTGAGGCAAATGTTTTTGATGAGAATTTAAAAAAAGATAATATAGAATACTATGGCAATGTCTTTAGGAAATATTGATTATGGTTTTTTTGATTCCTTTGATTTTTATCATTTCTTCTGTTTTTATTATTGATCATTTTTATTTTTCTAAGGAAAATGAAGTAGTAAAACAACAAAAGCAAATAGAGCAAAAAAATATTAAGCAAGATAAACAAAAATACCTTGAAAATATATTAAATCAAAAATAATCATGTATACACAAATTTCATATAAAAAATTCTTTTGGATTAATATTTTAGTTGTAATTACCCTTGCTTTAAATTTAAGAGCACCTATAACCTCTATAGGTCCTATGATAGAATACATTCAAGAATACTATAAGATAAATTCAGCCCTAGCAGGTATGCTTACAACTTTACCTTTGATAGCTTTTGGTCTTATATCTTTTTTTGTAGCATATTTTTCACAAATTAAAGCTTTGTTTTTTGCTTTATGTTTGATTGTTTTTGGAGAGCTTATTAGAAGTTATGGAGGTAATATAGGTTTATTTTCTGGGGTTTTTTTAATTGGAGCAGGCATTGCAATAGCTAATGTTTTATTACCTTCTTTTGTAAAAGAAAAATTTGCAAAAAATGCTTATAAAATAATGGGTTTATATGGATCAATTATAGGTTTATCTTCAATTGCTGGAGTAGCTTTATCACTTCCTTTGCTTAAAATTTTTGAAGTGCCTCAAGCTATGTTTTTTTGGGTTGTTTTAGCTTTGATTGCTTTGATTTTTTATTTTCCGCATTTGAAAAATAAAAGATTATTGCGTCCTAAAAAGAAAAGTATCAATAAAATAAATCTTTTTTTAAATTTAACAGCTTGGAAAGTTACCATTGTAATGGGGCTGCAAAGTTTTTTATCTTACAGTCTTTTTGCTTGGCTTAGTGTGATGATAAGTGAAAAAGGTTTTGGAATTGATTTTGGTTCTAATGTTTTGTTACTTTCTCAAATCATAGGCATGCCCGTAGCATTTTTATTGCCTATTGTTTTAGGAAAACTAAGAGCTCATGCTAAGAGTTTTGTTATTATAATATTAGGTTTTTTATATGTTTTAAGTTTTATTTTGGTGTTTTTTTGCGATGTAAAGTTAGTGTTGTTGTTAGCAGCTATTTTTTTAGGTTTTGCATCTAGTGGGGTTTTTACAATTTCATTATTGTTTATTGCTATAAAAAGTTCAAATTCTTTTATAGCAGCTAAACTTTCTGCTATGTCACAAGGCATAGGATATTTAATAGCAGCTCAAGCACCTTGGATTATAGGTATGCTTCATGATAGCTTTGGAAATTTTACTTTAGGTTTTATGATGCTTATTATAGTAGCTATAATACTTAATATTTTTGTATTTTTAGCGTATAAAGCTCCTGTGATTAAGTAAAAATTAAAATAAATTAAAGTCTTTTTTGTTAGAATTTTGGCATTTTATTTTTTTGTGAGTTGATAATGCGATATACAGTAACAGAAGCTTCTATTTATGAAGCACAAGGTTTAAAAGATGAAGCTTTGGAGATTTATAAAAATATATTAAAACAAGATCCGCAAAATAAAAATGCCATTGATGCTATAAGGCGTTTAAGTGGTTTGCGTTCTAATCATGAAGATTTAAATTATGATATGCTTGATTTTTTTGTCAATATGAAAAGCGAAGAAGAAATTAATGAATTTAAAAGGTGGTTGATAAAACTATGAATATAGAAGATTTAGCAAAAATGGCTATTAGTGAAGTTAATTCAGAGTTAGATAATAAAAAAAGTAAAAACGATGAATTTGCTCCTATGGTAGAAGAAATTACTCAAGAAAAAAGTGTTAATACTCAAGAGAAAAAAATCAAAGAAGAAATTAGCAAGGTTGCGCAAGAGCTAATTCAAGAATTAGATGATTTAGAAGTAAAAGTAAAAGATGAGAAGCAAAATGTCGCTATTAAGGTTGAAGCTTTAGAAGAAAAAGAAGAAAGTATTATAAATAATGAAGAATTTTTCTTAAAAAATCTTAGAGAGCGTATTTTGGTTTTATTTGAAGGATTAAAAAATACCAAAGATGAGCATATGGAAAAAAGATTAGATATGACCATTACTTTTTTAGAGTTTTTGCTTGCAAAGATTGAAGATAGACTTAAAAAATGACCAAGATTTTTTAAGGATTAAAAATATACTTAAACCTTACACGCAAAGAGCTTATTTAGTAGGTGGTTGTGTAAGGAATTCTTTTTTAGATTTATCTAGTGATGATTATGATATAGAAATTTATGATATTGAGCCTAAGCTTTTTGATGAGCTTATGCAAAAACTTGATGCAAATGGAGTAGGAAAAAGTTTTTTTGTATATAAATACAAAAAATTTGATTTAGCTCTAGCACGTTATGAAAATAAAATTTCTACAGGCCATAGAGGTTTTGAAGTTAAAGTTTGTAATGATGAACAAGAAGGAGCTAAAAGAAGGGATTTTACCATTAATGCATTGATGGTAAATATTTTTGATTTTAAGTTTTTAGATTTTTTTAATGGTTTGCAAGATTTACAAGCAAAGATTATAAGACATATTGATGATATAAGTTTTGTTGAAGATAGTTTAAGAGTGCTTCGTGGAATTTCTTTTGCATGCAGGTTTGATTTAACAATTGCAAAAGAAAGTTTAAAATTAATGCAAACTATGGATATAAGTGATTTATCTAAAGAGCGTATTAATAATGAACTTTATAAAATTTTTAAAACTTCAAGACTAAATAAAGCTTATGAGTATTTCAAAATTTTAAATTTAGAAGAAAAAATATTTTTTTATCAAAGCTGTAATGAAGAATTTGAAAAACTTTTAGAGCATAGTCAAAAATTAATTTATGATGAGGCTTTGTATTTATATTTGTATTTGAATTTTTTTCATATAAATAAAGAGATTTTTTTTAAAAAAACAAAATTAAAAAAAGAACTATTAAAAAAATGTGAACAAGAATTTATTTTAGGTAAAATTGATGATTTTAATTTAGCTAAAATTGCTTTAAAAATACCACTTTGCAAATGGCTTGGACTTTGGGATAATGAGCGTATGGCACAAGCAAAGAAATTAAATTTATATTATCATGCTTTTAAAAGTAAAATTAGTGCAAATGATTTACTAAAGGAAGGGTTTAGTGGGAAAGAGCTTGGAATTGAGCTTGAAAAAAGAAGATTACAAGAATTAAAAAACTATATAAAGGAGCAAAAATGAATGAATATATTTTAAAAATTTCAAGTAGTGATGAAAAAGGATTGATTTATAGAATTTCAGATGTTATTTTTAAATATAGAATCAACATTATAAAAAATGATGAATTTGTTGGAGAAAATCGTTTTTTCTTTAGAGCGCATTTAGAAGGTGAGCTTGATATAAAAGCTTTTAAAGGAACGCTTGAAGCCATGCTTCCTGATAATGCACAAATTGAAATTACATCAAAGAGAAAAAAAGATATTATTGTTTTAGCTACCAAAGAAACTCATTGTTTGGGTGAATTACTTATTCGCCAATTTAGTGGGGAATTTAACGCAAATATTAAAGCAGTTATTGCAAATTATGAGATATTAAAACCTTTAGTGGATAAATTTAACATACCTTTTCATACTATTTTAGCGCAGGATTTAAGTAGGCAAGAGCATGAAGAAAAACTACTAGAGTGTTTAAAACAATACGAGTTTGATTATATTGTTTTAGCAAAATATATGAGAATATTGTCTCCATCTTTTGTGGAGCATTTTGAAGGAAAGATTATTAATATCCACCATTCTTTTTTACCTGCATTTATAGGAGCTAATCCTTATAAGCAAGCTTATGAAAGAGGAGTGAAGATTATAGGCGCAACAGCACATTTTGTAAATAATAACTTAGATGAGGGACCAATTATCACTCAAGATGTTATACCAGTTACTCATGAATATTCTTGGCAGGCTATGCAACAAGCAGGACGTAATGTGGAAAAAAATGTTTTTTCTAAGGCTTTGGATTTGGTCTTTGATGATAGGATTTTTATACACGAAAATAAAACGATAGTGTTTTAAATTTTTGATGCCAAAAAGGCATCAAAAATTAGCAAGAATAACAAGTTTTAAACTCATATGCAGTTGGTCTAGCTTCTACAGGCCATACTTGGGTTTCAAATTTCATATGTTGATAATCATCAATAAACACATCACTCATAACAGGTTTTAAGAAAGCATTTTTTCTAATGAGTGCTTCTAAAGATCCTCTTAAAGTGTGAGGTAATTGCTCTATACCTTTTTCTCTAATCTCATCTAGGGTTAGTGCAAATAAATTTTCATCCATAGGGCCAACCGGTATGGTTTTGTTTTTAATACCATCAAGTCCTGCCATAAGTAAGCTTGTAAAAGCTAGGTAAGGATTAGAAGTGCTATCAGGAAATCTAATTTCTACTCTTGCGCTTTTTTCGTTAATACCATAAGGAACGCGACAACTTGCAGAGCGATTTTGACAAGAATAAGTTAAAATGCAAGGTGCTTCAAAACCTGGAACTATTCTTTTATAGGAATTTGAGCTAGGATTGGTAAATGCGGCAACACTTCTTGCATTAGCTAAAATTCCACCGATGTAATTAATCGCACATTCGCTTAATTTTCCATAGCCTTCTTTATCATAGAATAAATTTACTCCATCTTTCCAAAGACTCATATGCACATGCATACCACTTCCATTATCTCCATAGAGTGGTTTTGGCATAAAAGTTGCTGTTTTTCCATTTAAATGTGCTACCATCTTTACTACATATTTGTAAATTTGTACATTATCAGCAGCTTCAACTAAATTTCCAAATTCTACACCAATCTCAGCTTGTCCTTGTGCTACTTCATGGTGATGTACGAAAGTTTTTAAACCCACTCTTTCTAAAACTTGCATCATTTCAGCTCTAATATCTACACTAGAATCAATAGGACTTACAGGAAAATATCCGCCTTTATTTCTTGGGCGATGTCCGCTATTGTAACTATCTGTGAAATCTTTATTATCATTCCATTCACCTTCTTCAGTATCTACTTCATATTTTGCACAATGAGAAGAATCAACTATTTTTACATTATCAAAAATAAAAAATTCATTTTCAGGACCAAAATAAGCTGTATCAGCGATATTGCTTGTACTTAAGTGTTGCATTGCTTTTTTGGCAATACTTCTTGGACATTTTTCATACATTTGATCTTTATAAATATCATATACATCACAAATTACTATGATAGTAGGATCTGCTGTAAATGGATCTAAGAATGCACTTTCTACATCAGGTTTTAAAATCATATCTGATTTTTCTATAGGTTGCCAACCGTGTAAAGAGCTTGCATCAAAAGGAATTCCATTTTCAAAAGTTTTATCATCAATTGCTTTTATATTGTAAGTAATATGGTGCCAAGTACCTATCATATCAGTAAATCTAAAATCAACAAATAAAACTTCATGTTCTTGACAATAACTAAAAAACTCACCAATGTTATTTACAAACTTACCCATTTTCTCTCCTTTTTAATAGGTATTAATTTATTTTTTAAGATTGTAGTATATTTTTATTAAATTAAGTTTAAATTAATATTTTTTTTATGGTCAAATACAAAAAAATATTAATTTATATAATTAATTAACAAAATTAATATTGGTTTATATTTTTTTATAATATAATTTCACATTAGTTTTTTATATTAAAAAGGTGTAAAAATGACTCAAGAAGAATTAGATGCTTTAATGAATAGCACTGAAGATTTAGATCTTGATTCTGTAGAAGAAACAGAAACAAAGCCTGAAACAGAGTATGAAGATGAGGAAAAAAATAAACAAATTGTTGATGCAATGATTAATGGTGATTATAAAGCAAGAGCAGATATGGCATGGCCACCACCACCACCTAGCAAAGAACATAAAGTTGTGCATCAGCTTGATGATGTTACAAGAGATAGTGAAATCAAAGCTACTGAAATGATGGAAAAGTTAGAAATTATTAATGATTTCTTTGCAAATTCAGAAAATGAGCTTTGTGTAATTAGCGATGCTTTGAATAAAAATATAGAAATTTTTGAAAAACTAAATGCAAAATTTCCTAATGTTGTAAGCTTTAAAGAAGCTATAGAAACTAACAATAATGCTAAAAATATTATAGATGAAATCACGGGTTGTTTACAAACTGGACAAGATGAAGTTATGATGGCAATGGATGCTATGCAATACCAAGATATTCACCGTCAAAAAATCGAACGTGTTATTAATGTTATGAGAGCTTTAAGTAGATACATGAGTAGTTTATTTGAAGGTAAAATTGATGATGAAAAACGCGTAGGATCGGCTGTGCATATTGAAGGTGATACAACTACAGATGTTGTAAGCAATGATGATATTGAGGCATTAATCGCAAGTTTAGGCAAAAAATGATTGTTCCTGAAATAGTAGCTCCTGCGGGAAATTTTACAAAATTAAAAATAGCGTTAGCTTATGGAGCTGATGCTGTTTATGCGGGAGTGAGTAATTTTTCATTAAGAGCAAGAACTGCTAGGGATTTCAATTATGAAACTTTTAAAGAAGCCATTGATTATACTCACACAAGAGGAAAAAAAATTTATGTAACCATTAATGGTTTTCATTTTAGCTCACAAATTGAGGGTTTAAAAAGGCATATTTTAAAATTAAAAGAAATGAAACCTGATGCTTTTATAGTAGCTTCTGTAGGTGCTATGCGTTTAGTTAAAGAACTTGCACCTGAAATCAATCTTCATGTATCCACTCAAGCTAATATTTTAAACTATTTAGACGCTCAAGTCTATAAAGACATGGGAGCTAAGCGTGTTGTTATAGCAAGGGAACTTGGTTTAAAAGATGCAAAAGATTTGAAAAACAATTGTGATATCGAGCTTGAAAGTTTTGTGCATGGCTCTATGTGCTTTGCATATTCTGGTAGATGTTTAATAAGCTCAGTACAAAGTGGACGCATGAGCAATCGTGGTTCTTGCGCAAATGATTGTAGATTTAATTATGAGCTTTATGCGAAAAATCCAGAGACAAATACACTTTTTAGATTAGAAGAAGATGAAAATGGAACACATGTATTTAATTCTAAAGATTTAAATTTAAGCTCATATATTCAAAAGATTATGCAAGAAAATTGTATTCATGCTTTTAAAATAGAAGGAAGAACAAAAAGTGAGTATTATGTAGCTTTGACTACAAGAACTTATAAAATGGCAGTGCAAGATGTATTGGAAGACACTTTTGATGCTGCTAAATATGAAAAAGAAATCCATACTTTAAAACACAGAGGTTTTACGGATGGATATTTAGTCTCAAGAGCCTATGAAAAAACCGATTCTATTAATCACAATACAAGCATAGAAGAAGGAACTCATCAAGTGCATGCTATTAGTGAAGATGGCGAGTTTTTTAAATGTAAAGGCAAGATAGAATTAAACAAAGAATATGAAATTTTAGCTCCGGTTAATTCTAATATAGAATTAGGAGAAAATAAACTAGGTTTAATCTATGAAAATGATGGTAAGAAATTTATAGTTTTTAAGCAATTATTGGCCAAAAATAATAAAGAATTTAGTGAAATTCATAGTGGTAATGAAAATGAAATTACTTTACCGTTTAAGCTTCCAGAATTTAGCTTTTTAAGAAGGAGTGTTGAATGAAATTTGTTTCTATATTGATGGGAAGTAAGAGTGATTATGATGTAGTGAAAGAAGCTTTGGGAATTTTGGAAAAATTTGATGTTAAATATGAAATTTTAATCACTTCAGCACACAGAAGTCCTCAAAGAACCCAAGAATACATCAAAAATGCCGAAGAAAAAGGTGCAAAAGTATTTATTGCAGCAGCAGGTATGGCAGCACATTTAGCAGGAGCTGTTGCAGCACATACAACAAAACCTGTTTTAGGCATACCTATGCCAGGAAGTAATTTAGCAAGTATGGATTCTTTATTTTCTACTGTGCAAATGCCAAGTGGAATTCCTGTAGCAACTTTGGCTATAGGTAAAGCAGGGGCTATTAATGCAGCTTATTTAGCTGTGCAAATTTTAGCTATAGAGGATGAATCCTTAGCACAAAAATTATTAGAAGATAGAAAAAAACAACAAGAAAAATTAATTCAAGATTCTAGTACAATTGAAGTTTTTCTTTAAGGAGTATTTATGCAAACTTACTTGAAGTTAAAAGAATTTTGTCAATTAGTGCATTTATCTGAAGATGTTGTAAAAGGAATGATGGCAAATGGTGCTTTAAATTTCAAAGAAGAAGAGGGTGAAATTTATATTGAGGCTAATCAAGGAACATTTAGTGTGGTTCCAACAAGCTCAAAGCAACCTGCTATGGTAAATTCTATGACTTTAGCAGGAGAAAGTTTTGTAGAAAAAACCATAGGAACTATTTTAAACTTACACGAAAAAGTTCTTGATGCTAAAGATGAGACCTTAGAAGCTTTAAAGGGTGAGAATAAATTTTTAAAAGATGCTCTTTATTCTATGCAAGAACTTTATGATGAAGATAGAAAAACCATAGAAAATCTTAACGAGCAACTCAAATACGCGCGCAATGAAGTGGAATTTCTAAAAAGAAAATACAAAATGATGTGGAATAAAACAGTAGAGTTATATGCAAATTCACCTGAAAAGCCAGAAGAAATAAAGGAAGAAAAATGACTTTTTCTCAAATGATATTAAACTTACAAGAATTTTGGCAAAAACAAGGTTGTGCCATTATGCAACCTTATGATTTTCCAGCAGGTGCAGGGACTTTTCATCCTGCAACTTTTTTAAGAAGTTTGGGTAAAAAACCTTGGGCAGCTGCTTATGTAGCACCAAGTAGAAGACCAACTGATGGAAGATATGGTGAAAATCCTAATAGACTAGGTGCTTATTATCAATTTCAAGTTTTGATTAAACCAAGCCCTGATAACATCCAAGAATTATATTTAAAAAGTTTAGAAAATTTAGGTTTTGATTTAAAATCACATGATATTCGTTTTGTTGAGGATAACTGGGAGAGTCCAAGTTTAGGTGCTTGGGGTCTGGGTTGGGAAGTTTGGCTTGATGGCATGGAAGTAACACAATTTACTTATTTTCAACAAGTTGGCGGTATAAGCGTAGATTTAGTAAGTGCTGAAATTACCTATGGCTTAGAAAGACTCGCAATGTATTTGCAAGATGTAGATAATGTATATGACATAGTTTGGAATGAATTTAACGGTGAAAAAATTACCTATAAAGATGTTCATAAGCAAGGTGAGTTTGAATTTAGTAAATATAATTTTGAAGTAAGTGATGTTAAAACTTTAAATGTGCAATTTGAAAATGCCTATAATGAGTGTAAAAATGCATTAGAAGCAAAGCTTGCTTTGCCTGCATATGATTATTGTATGTTAGCAGCGCACACTTTTAATTTGCTTGATGCAAGAGGAGCTATTTCAGTAACTCAAAGACAAGACTTTATGCTTAAAATTAGAGAATTATCTAAAAATTGTGCTTTGGTGTATAAAGAAAGTTTAGATGAAAATTAAAGAAATTTATGATTATTTGGATACTATTAGCCCATTTAGTACGCAAAGTTCATGGGATAATAGCGGCCTATTACTTGGAACTTTAGATCAAGAAATAAATCAAATTTATCTTGCTCTTGATGTGGATATGCATTTAATTGAAAATGCACGTGAAAATTCACTTTTTATAGTTCATCATCCTTTGATTTTTAAAGGTTTAAAAAACTTAAGCGGGGTGTTTTATCCGCAAAATATTCTTACTAAAATGATACAAAAAAACATAGCTTTAATTGCTATGCATACGAATTTTGACTTAAGTCATTTAAATGCTTATTTTGCTCGTGAAATTTTAGGTTTTAAGATTAAAGAACAAAACGAGTTTTTAATTTATTGTGATGTTGATTTTAAATTTAGCGATTTAATTAATCATGTAAAAAAAAGTTTAAAGCTTGATTACATAAGAGTTGTAAATGCAGATAATAAGAAAATTAAAACTTTAGCAATATGCACAGGCAGTGGAGGAGATTTAATTTCTAGTGTTAAGGCAGATTGCTTTTTAAGCGGAGATTTTAAATATCATCAAGCTTTGGAAAGTTATCATAATAAACTTAGTTTGATTGATATAGGACACTATGAAAGCGAATCTTGTTTTGGTAAAATTTTAGCAAAAGATTTGCAAAAATTTCATTTAGAAGTTATAATATCAGTTTCAAAAAATCCATTTCAATATTTTTAAGGAAAATTTCAATGAGTAAATATTTAGAACAACTTATAGCTTTATCGCAAATTGATAAAGAACTTGATGGTTTTGCAAATAAAGTAGAAGATGCTACAAAAGATTTAAAAGAAAAACGCAATTTACTTGATAAAACAGAAGAAGAAATTGCAGGTTTTGAGAAAGATATTAAAGATATAGAAAATCAAAAAATTCAAAACAACAATCATATTGCAGAATTTGGTGTAAAAATAAAAGAAATAGCCAAAAAAAGTGCAGCGGTAAAAACTGAAAAAGAAGCAAATGCTTTAAAAATTGAAGAGGATATAGCCAAAGAACAACTTGATGCAGCAAATGAAGAAATTGAAAGATTGGATAAAATTTTAGAAAATAAAGAAAAGTTTATACAAGAATTGCAAGCTAAAAGAAGCGAACTTGAAAATGAAGTGGATCAAATCGATGCTCAAACTAAAACTGTTTTAGTGGATATTGAAAAAGAAAGATTACAAATTTATGATAAAAAGGTAAAATTAGTAGGTGAAATAAATCAAAAAGTTTTAACTTTTTATGAAAAAATTAGAAAATGGGCGGGAAATACTGCAGTAGTTCCTGTAAAAAAACATGCTTGTTATGGCTGTTTTATGAGAATTTATGATAAAACTTATTTGGCTGTTTTAAAAGGTGATGAAATCATAACTTGCCCACATTGTGGAAGAATTTTATACAAAGAAAAAGAAGAAAATCAAAATTGATTTTTTTTTATTATATTTTTGCTGTGATTATATATATAATTGCAGCTCCTTTTTTATTGATTTTAAGTTTTTGTAAGGAAAAGTATAAAATATCATTAAAATCAAGATTCTTTCTTTACAAAAATTTAAGGCAAAAACAAGGTGACGTGTATTTTCATGCTTGTTCTTTTGGTGAAATTAAAAGCCTTATTCCTTTAATAAAACTTTTTCCAACTTGTAAAATTTCAACCATAACTCAAACTGGTTTTAGTGAAGCTTTAAAATATTCTAAAAAAGTAAATTTTTTCCCTTTTGAGATTTTTGTACCTTTTTGGATGAGACCTTGTAAAGTTTTGGTTATTTTTGAAGCAGAGCTTTGGCTTATGCTTGTGTTTATGGCTAAATTTTATAATGCAAAAGTTGTTTTATTAAATGCTAGAATTAGCGATAGATCTTTAAAAAACTATAAGCGTTTTAGCTTTTTTTATCGTTTGATTTTTAAATATATTGATGTTGTGTTTGCGCAAAGTCAAAAAGACAAAGAAAGATTAGAATGCTTGGGCGCTAAAAATGTTATAGCATATAAAAATATTAAAGCTAATATAAAACAAGAACAAGTGAAAAACTATTCCAAGCCCAAAGCTAGGATTATTATATTTGCTAGTACACATGAAAATGAAGAACGATTATTACTTAATGAAATTAATTTAGAAGAAAACGATAAATTGATTATCGCCCCAAGACATCCAGAGCGTTTTGGTGCAGTTGAGAAAATTTTAAAAGATTTTTGTCAAAAAAACCACTATAATATGCAAAAATTTTCAGACTTTACTTTAAGCGAAAATAATTTTGCAAATTTTTTTAATACCAAATGTTTATTGCTAGATACTTTAGGTGAGCTAGAAAGTTTTTATAAGATTAGTGATGTGGTTTTTTTATGCGGCTCTTTTGTAGATAATATAGGTGGGCATAATCCTATAGAGGCAGCTAGATGGAATAATGTTATTATCTCAGGGAAATATTATTTTAATCAAGAAAGTTTATATCAAGAAGTTGATGGTTTGTATATTTGTGAGAGTGCAAAAGATATAAATGTTTTTTTAAAGCAAAAATTATCACAAGCACAACTTAAAGAACAAAGTGATTTAAATGAAATTATATTAAGCATAAAAGAAGGTTTAGATGCAAGAAAAAGCTTATAAATTGCTTGCAATGCAAGAAAAAATTTCTAATAACACAGCAAAGGATTTGATTGACAAAGGCTGTGTTTTTGCTATGGGTAAAAAGGTTGTTATAGCTAGGGCTTTAATGAGTTCTAAAACAAGATTTGTTGTGCAAAAAATAAAAAAAGCAAAAATACTTTTTGAAGATGATAAAATCATAGCTTTAAATAAGCCTTATGGTGAGATTAGTGAGAATTTAGAAGGTATTTATAATGCTAAATTAATCAATAGACTTGATAAGGAAACAAGTGGAGTTTTACTTTTAAGTAAAGATGAGGAATTTAGACTAAAATGCATTCAAGAATACAAAAAACAAAATGTTTATAAAAGTTATTTAGCTATTGTTGATGGAGTGATTGCTGAAGAACTTGAAATTTGTGAAAAAATAACTACTATAAAAAATAAATCTGGAGCCTTTAGTAAAATCGATAAATTTGGCTTAGAAGCTCATACTCAGGTTATACCTTTAATGGTAAATGCTAAAAAAACCTTAATAAAAGCAGTCATTAAAACAGGTAGAACACATCAAATTAGAGTGCATTTAAATCATATAAAACATGGTATTATAGGTGATGAAAAATATGCAAAAATTAGCTCTTCTAGAATGTATTTGCATTCATATGAAACGCATATTTTTGATTATCAATTTAAAGCCTTGCTTGATGAGAGTTTCAATGCTTATGGTTTTGAAGTAAAAAATTTAAATTTTTAAAGGCGTTTAAAGCTAAAAGGGTTTATAATTTAGCTTTTTAAAATTTTAATAAAGGGAAAATAAAGTGTTTGAAATAGTTAGTGAGTCGTTTAAATCCGCAGTTAATAAACTTCGTTTTGTTGATGATGAAAAAGCTTTAAAAAACGCTCTTGACACTTTAAAAAAAGCCCTTTTAAAAGCAGATGTACATCATAAAGTTACTAAAGAATTACTTACTTTAGTAGAAAATGATGTGAAAACTAATGGCATAGGTCAAAAACAATTTTTAGATTCAATTAAGAAAAATTTAGAAGAAATTCTTAGTGTTAAAGGTAAAAATCAAGGTTTTGTATTTGCTAGTAAGCCACCTACGGTTGTTTTGATGTGTGGTTTACAAGGTGGCGGTAAAACTACTACTACGGTAAAAATTGCTAATTATTTAAAGTTAAGAAATAAAAAAGTACTAATTGCTGCATGTGATTTACAAAGATTAGCTGCAGTAGAACAGCTAAGACAACTCACTCAAGCTAATGAGCTCGATTTATTTTTCATAGAAAATGAAAGTAATCCTTTAAATGTTGCTAAACAAGCTTTAGAAAAAGCAAAAAATTCTATGTATGATGTTTTGCTTGTAGATACTGCTGGCCGTTTAGCAATCGATACGGCTTTGATGAGTGAGCTTAAAGATGTAAAAGCTATTTTAAATCCTGATGAAGTATTTTATGTAGCTGATGCTATGAGTGGTCAAGATGGAGTTAAAACAGCAAGTAGCTTTAATGAGGCTTTAGAAATTACAGGGGTTATTTTAAGTAAATTTGATGCAGATACTAAAGGTGGTGTTGCGCTAGGCATAGCAAAACAAATTGGTGTGCCTTTAAGATTTATTGGTGTTGGTGAGAAAGTAGCTGATTTAGAAGTATTTATCCCTGATAGAATTGTTAATCGTATCATGGGCGAGGGTGATTTAGCGACTTTGGCTGAAAAAACCGCAGCTATTATTGATGAAAAAGAAGCAAAAAAACTTAATAAGAAAATTAAAAAAGGTGAATTTAATTTTAATGACTTTTTAAATCAAATGGAAAGTGTTAAAAAACTTGGTAGTATGAAATCAATCATTGGCATGATACCTGGTTTATCGTCCATGGCAGCAAATATTAAAGATATTGATTTGGATAATTCTAGAGAAATTATTCATATTAAAGCAATGATTTCATCAATGACGCCAAAAGAAAGAGAAAATCCTGATTTGTTAAACAATGCAAGAAAGCGTCGTATTGCAGAGGGGGCTGGTTTATCTCAAATGGAAGTAAATCGCTTTTTAAAACAATTTAGCAATGCAGCTAAGTTGGCAAAGAAATTTTCAAACAAAAAAGGAATGGAAAACTTTATGAATATGTTGCAACAAGCTAAAAGACCGCAATAATTAAAGCTTTTTTATGGATATATGAGTTAAAATATCTATAACAAAATTTTAATTTTTTTAGGAGTATTAAAATGACAGTAATCAGACTTACAAAAATGGGACGTAAAAAAAGACCATTTTATCGTATAGTTGTAACTGATAGTAGAAAAAGACGCGATGGTAGTTGGATAGAAAGCATTGGATATTACAATCCTATGGTTGAACCTGAAGTGGTAAAATTTGATGCTGAGCGTTTAGCTTATTGGAAAAGCGTAGGTGCTAAATTAAGCGATAGAGTAGCAGCTATTACAAGCAAATAAAAATGGTTGAAAATTTTTTAAGAGAATACGCAAAATTAATTGTTGATTTTCCTGAAAAAGTTGATATACAAAGACAAAATTTAGAAAACAATTTTGCTGAAATTATCATTTATGTCGATCCATCTGATACTGGTAAGTTGATCGGAAAAAATGGAAAATTAATCAACGCAATAAAAACAGTCATTATGGCTTATAAAGTTAAAGATGCAACTTCATATCGTATAACGGTAAAAGCCATTGAAGAATGATTTAGTCCAAGTTGCTAAACTTGGGAAAAGTGTTGGTTTAAAAGGTTATGTAAGATTACATAATCTTAGTGATTTTTATGAGCAGTTTAAAATAGGTGCTAAATTTTTTGATATTAATCAAAAAATTTACACCATAAAGGCTTTTGATAAAACTAGATCTTTAGTTTTATTTGAAGATTTTGAGAGTGTTGAAGCTGCCAAAACCTTAACTAATATTACTCTTTTTCAAACTATTGAAGCTACAAAAGAAACTTGTAAATTAAAAAAAGATGAGTATTTTTATTTTGATATAATTGGATGTGATATTATTGAAAATGAGCAAAAATTAGGTGTAGTTGAAGACATTTTAGAAAATGGAGCAGGATTTTTATTTTGTATAAAATGTGATGAAAAACTACAGACAAAGGTTAAAAACTTTTATATTCCTTATGTTGATAAATATATTCAAAAAGTTGATGTAGAAAATAAAAAAATATTCACACGATCTGCTTTAGATATTTTAGAAAATTCATGAAATATACTTTTGTAAGTTTATTCCCAGAGCTTATTGAACCTTATTTTCAAACTTCTATTTTAGCAAGAGCAAAAGAAAAAGGGATATTAGAATTTGCTTTTGTTAATCCTAGAAATTTTACCACAAACAAGCACTTTAAAGTAGATGATTATAAAATAGGAGGAGGTGCAGGGCTTTTATTACAAGCTCAGCCTTTGTATGATTGCTTAAGACATATTAAAAAGCAAGATAAAAATGTTCATTTTGTTTTTCTTTTGCCTTGCGCTAAGACTTTTAAACAAACTGATGCTAAAAGATTAAGTAAGAAAGATCATATTTGCTTTGTAAGTAGTAGATATGAGGGTTTGGATGAGCGCATTGTGGAAGAATTTGCTAATGAGGTATTTTCTATAGGTGATTTTATACTTACAGGTGGAGAGTTAGCGTCTTTGGTGATGTGTGATGCTATTAGCAGAAATATTCAAGATGTTCTTGGAAATAGCGAAAGCTTAAGTGAAGAAAGTTTTGAAAATGACTTATTGGAAGCCCCATCGTTTTCCAAACCTTTTATTTTTGAAAAGGAAAATAAAAAATTTTATGTGCCTTCAGAGTTTTTAAAGGGAAATCACGCTAAAATCACAGCTTTAAAAACTACTTTGGCGTCTTGCAAAACGAAATATTTTCGTCCTGATTTGTATCAAAAGCATGAACGCAAATTTTAAGGAATATCGTTATGAAAAATAAATACATTGAGCAATTTGAGCAAAAACAAATTGAAGGTAAAAATGTTCCAGAATTTCGTGCTGGAGATACTTTAAGACTTGCTATTCGCATTAAAGAAGGCGATAAAACAAGAATTCAAAATTTTGAAGGTATTTGTATAGCACGTAGAGGAAATGGTGTAGATGAAACTTTCATCGTACGTAAAATCGGTGCTAACAATGTAGGCGTTGAAAGAATTTTTCCTATTTATAGTGAAAGTTTAGAAAGTATTACAGTATTAAGAAGAGGTCGTGTACGCCGTGCTAGATTATTCTACCTAAGAGATAGAAGAGGTAAGGCTGCTCGTATTAAAGAACTTAAAAAATAAAAGTGAAATTTAGAACTCAAATATATGAAGTAATTTCCTGGGAACAAGAAATTCAAAACAGCATAAATATATCTAAGAAAATAGAAAATGCTTATGCTAAAGAAATCTGCATAACTATGTCAAAAGATAGCTTTATGAAAGATCATAAAGCGCCTTTTGATATTACCATACAAGTATTAAAAGGCTCCATTGATTTTGGAGTTTTAAACCAAAAAATTCTACTTAAAACACTGGATAGTGTAAGTTTAAAAGCTCATGAAATCCATAATCTTTTAGCGTTAGAAGATTCTATAGTGCGCTTAACTTTATATAAGCAAGATAGTCTTGAACGCATTAAAAGTGTTTTAAAATCTTAATTTAAGCCTCATTTTGTATAATTTTAGCTTACTAAAATGAGGAAGTTAAGCTATGAAATGGACTAAAGATTCTTGGAAAAATTATAAAATTCAGCAACAACCACAATATCCTGATGAAAATGAATTACAAGATGTTGTTAAAAAATTAGAAAAATTACCACCGCTTGTTTTTGCAGGTGAGGTGGATAAATTAAAAAAATCCCTTGCTAATGTTGTAAATTCACAAGCATTTTTACTCCAAGGAGGAGATTGTGCGGAGAGTTTTGTAAATTTTGGCGCTGATAATATAAGAGATATGTTTAAAATTATGCTTCAAATGGCTATAGTGCTTACTTTTGCAGGATCTTGTCCCATCGTTAAAGTAGGGCGCGTTGCAGGACAATTTGCAAAGCCAAGAAGTAGTGATTTTGAAGAAATTGAAGGAGTAAAGCTTCCAAGTTATCGCGGGGATATTATTAATGGTTTTGAATTTAATGAAAAATCAAGAATAGCTGATCCTAAAAGAATGCTAGAAGCATATTATCAAAGTGCTACAACTTTAAATTTATTAAGAGCTTTTTCAAGAGGTGGTTTAGCGGATTTAAGAGTAGTGCATAAGTGGAATTTGGGTTTTTTAAAAAAAGCAGAGCTTGGGAGAAAATATGATGAACTTAGTGAAAAAATCACTCAAGCCTTAGCCTTTATGCATGCTTGTGGTATCACCGATACTCCAAATCTTTCTCAAACAGCCTTTTATACTTCTCATGAAGCCTTGCTTTTACCTTATGAAGAAGCTTTGACTAGGGTAGATAGTTTAAGTGGGGAAATTTATGATTGTTCGGCGCATATGCTTTGGATAGGTGAGCGTACTAGAAAAGCAGATGAAGCACATGTGCATTTTTTAAGTGGAGTGAAAAATCCACTTGGTGTTAAACTTAGTGCTAATTATGATTTAGATGAGATTAAAAAGCTAGTAAGTATTTTAAATCCGCATAATGAAGCAGGAAGATTAAATTTCATCATTCGTATGGGATGTGATAAGATAGAAAATGCCTTGCCAAAATTATTTAAAGAGTTAAAACAAGAAGGATTTAATATACTTTATAGCATAGATCCTATGCATGCAAACACAGTTAAATCAGGTAATTTTAAAACAAGAGAATTTGATAAAATCATTCAAGAAGTGCGTGCGTTTTTTGAAATAGCTATGAGTGAGGGAGTATATCCTGGTGGGGTACATTTGGAAATGACAGGGCAAAATGTAACTGAATGTGTAGGAGGCTCTTTAAATATCACTCAAGAAGAACTTTCTAAACGTTATGAAACACAATGTGATCCAAGATTAAATGCCGATCAAGCTTTAGAATTAGCATTTATCATAGCAGACTTAGTTAAAAAGGCAAGAAAATGTTAAAATTTTATGGTATTAAAAATTGTAATAGTGTTAAAAAAGCTATGGATTATTTAAATTCTAAGCAAATTGAATTTGAATTTTTAGATATTAAAAAGCTAGATGAGGAAACTTTAGATTTTTGGCTTAGCAAAAGAAGTGTTTTAGAGCTTGTAAATACAGCGGGTATGAGTGCTAGAAAATTAGGCTTAAATAAAGAAAAACTTCAAAATTTAAACCAAGATGAAATTAAAGCAATGATTTTAGAAAGTCCAACACTCATAAAACGCCCATTAATTGTAAAAGATGATGAAGTTTTTATAGCTAAAGAATATGAGAGTTTTTAATTAAATTTTCTCTCTTTGGTAGATTTTTTTAATTTTCACATCTAAATTATGAGCAAATTTAAATAAAGCTGGCACTACTAAAAGTGTAAGTAAGGTTGAGCTAATAAGACCAAATATAATAGCAATGGCCATAGGAGAATTTCCTTCAAAACCAGAACCCCTTGAAAGTGCTAGTGGAAGCATGGAAAAAATCATCGCAAAAGTTGTCATTAAAATGGCTCTTAAACGACTTTTTCCTGCATAAATTAGTGCTTTTTCTACTTCCATACCTTCATCGCATTTTTTATTAGCTACATCTACTAATAATATAGCATTTTTTCCTACCATTCCAAAAAGCAAAATAATAGCTACAAGCACGAATAAAGAAAAGTGATTTCCTGTGATAAAAATTCCAAAACAAGCTCCACCAAAGGCCAAAGGCATGCTTATCATGATGATTAAAGGAAGTATTAAACTTGAATACAAAGAAGCAAGGATTAAATAAATCAAAATCATTCCCAAAGATATAGAAAACAAAAATCCACTAATGGTATCATCTAAAAAGTCCAAAAAACCAGAATAAGCAAAAGATAGGTTGTTTTTTCCTAAAATATAAGCTAAATTGGACTCAAAAATTTTTCTTACTTCACCCAAAGAAATGTTTTCTATGCTTGAAGTGAGTTTTATACTAGTAGTTTTATTGTGTCTGTTAATTAAAGAAAGATCTTTTTTATAAGAAAAGCTAGCAATACTAGCAAGTTTTATACTTTCATTGTTATGATTTTTAAGTTCTATTAGCTCTAAACTAGTTGGATTTTGCTTAAAAGCTTCATCAAAGCTAAGGATAATTTCATCTTTAAAATTTTTATAATCCATATTTCCAACGCTTAAATTTCCAAAGGAATAAGCCAAGACATAAGCAAGTTCTTGAGGGTTAATACCAAGTTTGGCAGCTTTTTCTCTATTGATATTAATAGCAATTTCTTCTTTTAAATCTCCTTCATTATCATCTATAACAACAAAGCCTTCGTGTTTTGAAAACACTTCTTTCATTCTATTAATAGCTTCTTTTATTAGCTTTAAATCATCACCTAAAATTTGAATTTGAACTGGATCTTCAATGCCTGCTCCTTCTATTTTAGGGAGTTCTAAAACTTTTATCTTTAAGTCTTCATAGGAGTTTAATTTTTCTTGAAAAAGGCTAATAAGCTTAGGTTGTCTGAATTTTCTTTCATTTAAAGGTTTTAATTTTACATAAATTTTTGCTTTTTTAATTTCTTTTGCGTCATTATATCCTATAAGTAAATATGCATAAGCAACACTTGGATCTTGCTTTATATTTTCATATACTTTTAAACTTTTTTCTTTCATAGCTTCTAAAGATAAGTCGTTTTTGCTTTCTAATAAAATTTGTATTTCACTATCTTCTTCTATAGGTAGAAAATCCAAGCCTATTTTAGGAGCTAAAGAAAAACATAAAATAATTACAACAAGCGTTGATAGGATAAATTTAATTTTATTAGCTAAAACTTTATAAAGTAGCTTTTCATAAAATAAGTCAAGTTTTATAAATAAAAATTCACTTTTTTTATAAAATGTGCTTTCGCTAGTATTTAAAAATCTAGCACTTAAGGTAGGTATTAAAAATACACTTACAAGATAGCTTATAATCACACCAGAAGCAACGCTAGTAGCTAATACATTAAAAAATAAACCAGGAACTGAATTCATATAAGCAATAGGTATAAACACACACAATAAAACCGCACTAATGCTTAAGACGCTAAAGCCTATTTCTTTGATCCCTTCAAATGAAGCTTGTAAAGGAGGAAGTGTTTTTGCTTTTTTGGCTATACTTTCAATGATGACTATAGCATCATCTATAAAAATTCCTATACTTAAAGTAAGAGCTATAATGGTTAAGCGATTAATATCATAACCTAAAAGATTAATGAGAAAAAAACTAGAAATAATCGAAGTTGGTAAAACAATAAAAGCTAAAATAGTCGCACTGATATTTCTTAAAAATACATACACTATTAAAAGTGTTAAAATCACGCCAAAAACCATATCAAAAATAACTTGATTGATATGTTTTAAGATGTTTTGGCTCTTATCGTAAACTATTTTAATTTCTACCTCATTGCCTGCTATTGTTTGTAGTGTTTTTAAGGAATTTTTGATATTTTCTATAACTTTTAAGGAGTTATAACCAGAAATTTTATTAAGCTCAAGTAATACCCCATCTTTTGTATCAAGTATTGCAAACTGCTTTTGATCTTCTAAGCCATAGCTAATATTTGCTATATCTTTTAAAAATATTCCACTAAAAATGCGTATATTTTCTAACTCTTTTAAATTTTGTGCTTCAAAATATCCTTTGATGGTGAAATTATCTTTTGAATTTTCAAACTCACCTAGATATTGTTTAAAATTATGACTTTGGATGATTTTAGCTACATCAAGTGCATTAATGTGGTATTTTTGCAAGGCATTAGGCAGGAGTTTGATTTGAACTTGTGGTTTTAAAAAGGCTATATCATTGATCGTTCCAACTCCTGAAATTTTTTGTAAAAATGGTTTTATATCATTGTCAATCTTACGCATAAGTTTTAAATGATCTTTGGAGCTTAAAAATAATGATACAACAGATCCTGCATCAGGGGATATTTTTTCTAAGGTTGGCTTTGCTGGAAGATTAATAGTATTAAGTTTATCTCTAATATCATTTGCAGCTACTTCTAAGTTTTTGCCTAGTTCAAATTCAACAACAGAAATAGAAAAATTATTATAACTTGTAGAATTGATATTTTTTATCCCTTGTACATCTGAAATTGCATTTTCTATTTCTTTGGTTATTTTAGATTCTATGAATTTTAAATCCCCATTAGCGGTGGTGGTAATTTTAATCAAAGGAATATCTACTTTTGGATAAAGATTAATAGGCATACTAAAAATAGAAAAAGTACCAAAAATCACCAAAGCGATAAAAAACATCAAAACAGCAATAGGATTATTAATAGCAAAACGATACAAGATTAATCCTTGGTGATGATTTTTCCTTCTCCAAAAGAACCTGGAGTAAAGTTTAAGGCCTCAACTTCTGCATAAATTTTTCGTGTTTTTATGTCTATACTTGGATAAATAAGTGTGATTTTGCCTTGGTATTCTTTTTCATTTGAGTCTATTTTATAAATAAAAATATCATCGATTTTTACCTTATCTTTAAATTTCTCATCAAAACTTAAAAGCAATTTTACTTTTGGATAAGAAAAAAAATCAAATAAAACATGAGAAATTCCCCTAGCTCCATCGCCTATGTCGATATATTTGTTAGAAATAATCCCATCATAAGGTGCTTTTAGAGTTTTTTTATCGATTAAGTCTTTATAGTGTTGTATGTTTAAAAAGGCTTTTTGTTGCAAGCTTTGTGCTTTTTGAAACTCAAATAAAATATTTTCATAACTTTGCTTATCTATAACTTCTTGTACCTTTTTAAATTTTTCTAAAGAACTTTTAGCATGTTCTAGCGCAAGAGTGGCAAGTTTGTATTCATTTTGTGCTAATTTTAAGGCTATTTGCTCGCTAGAATCTTCAAGTTTAAGTAAAACTTGATTTTTTTTTACCTTATCATTAACATTCACATAAATTGCCTTAACTATACCAGCACTTTGCAAGGATAATTTTGATTGATTTTGTGCAAGCACATCAAAACTAGCATAAATTTCTTCAGCTTTTAAAGCGAGTAGAGAAAATAAAGTTAGAAATACCAGTTTCATTCTAAAACCTTTGTTTTTATATCAATTCCAGCTGTAAAATAATACCTTGCTTTTGTAATTTCATATTCATTTTTAGCTAGTTCAAGCTGACTTTGACTTTTGTATTTTAATTCTAATGCATTTAGGTATTCTACATATGAGCAAAGTCCTGCAATGTATTTTTTCTCAATGGCCTCAAAAGCTAAATTAGCTGCTTTGAAGCTCGCATTTAATGCTTTTATTTTAACTTTAGAAATTTCAATTTCTTGTAAAAGATTATCTAGTTCTATATCTACTTTTCTTTTAGTTTTTTCAAGCTCTAATTGAGTGATTTTGCTTGTATATTTTTGAGCTTCTAGAGCTTTTTGATTAGCACCAAAATCAAAAATTTTCCACTCAAAAGCCAAAATAAAACGATTGCTTTGTCCATGTTCTTTTAAAAAGCTTTCGCTTGTTGATTTTAGCTCATGCGGTAATTTAGGATTGTAGTTCATATCATAAAAACTAAAACTATTTTGTAAAAATATTTTTGGAAACAACTCAGCTCTAGCAGAGTCTATTTTTAAATTTTCTAAATTTAATTTTTCTTGCATAAGGGCTATTTCATAGCTTTTGTTTTTTTCTGCACTTGGTTCTTGTAAAATATTTTGAAAAGAAGGCGTAAAATGCGTTTTACTAAGATTATAAATTTCATTTTTTAATTCATATAGTTTTAATTCATTTTGAGCCAATTCATAAGAGCTTAACTCAAATTTTGCTCTTATGCTCTCAAGCTCACTTTGGCTAGCAAGTCCAGCTTGGTAAAAATTTTCTAAGCGCTTGAGTTGATTTTGCAGAGTGATTTCTTTTTGTTTATCACTTGCTATAATACTTTCTAAACTAAGATAATTAAAATACAAAACACTAGCACTAAGCGCCATATAATTTGCCATGTTTTCTTTTTCAAGATGAGCAAGTTGTTTTAGACTTTGCATGCTAGCGATTTTTGCTTCTCTATTACCCCCATCAAAAAGTAAAAATTTAAGCGAAAGAGTACTCATTAGACTTTCTTGGGGTTCTATGATAAAGCGATCTTTGTTTGAGCCAAGATAAGAAACACCTAAATGTAAACTTGGTAAATAAGCATTTTGCACACTTTCTTGTTCTAAAATACTTTTTGAAAATTGAAGTTGCTTTTGTAAGTAATTTTCATTGTTTAAACTTAAATCTATAAATTCTTTAAGATTATTAGCTAGCAAAAATAAAGGCAAGAAAAGTAAATATAAAATTTTCATTTTTAAACTTTTTGTTTTATTATAGAAAATATAACTTAAAGTAATTATAAAGCAAGAAAATTTTTAAGTAGCTTTTTACCATTTTGACTTAGTATGGCTTCTGGGTGAAATTGGATTCCATAAATGTCGTATTTTTTATGTTTTAAAGCCATGGTGATATTATCTTCACTTTGGGCTAAAATTTCACATTTTTTACCTATATGGCTAACATAAAGAGAGTGATATAAACAAATTTTAAAATTTTGATTAAGATTTTTAAAAAGTGGGTTTGGTTTAAATTTTATAGTTTTTACTTTACCATGAGTTGGATTTGGAAGTTTAGAAATTTTACCACCAAAAATATGTGCTATACATTGGTGTCCTAGACAAATTCCAAGAATTTTTTTATCTTTTTTAAAATATTTTATAGCTTTTAAGCTTAGCTTTGATTCTTTTGGAGAATTTGGTCCAGGGGAGATTAAAAGATGAGTAAAATCATATTTTTTAAGCTTTTTTGGGTTTTTAAATTTATCGTTTTTGATGATTTTATAAGTAATATTTAATTCTTTTAAATAAAAGGCTATAGTGTAGGTAAAAGAGTCATAATTATCTATAATCAAAACTCTCACAAAAACACCCTTTTTAAGCCTCTTAAAGAATTAATAGCATAAATTTCTTTAGCATTTAAAAGCGCATCTTTAGTGATATCTTTTTCTTTGATGAGCTTGTGTTTTAAGAGTGCTTGTCTATAAATGCCATTGAGGCAGTTTTTGGCATAAGGAGTAAAATACTCATCATTTAAATTTATGATAATATTAGTTCTTGAACCCTCACAAAGTATGCCTTTTTCATCAAAAAAAACTATGTCATAGCAAATATTTTCTTTCCATAGATGAGAATTTGCTTCATATAAACTACGCAGAGAAGTTTTATGGTGTGTTAAAAGATTTACTTTTACGATGTTTTTACTTATGAGTAGTTTTTTGCTTGAATTTTCTTGTATATCGCTAAAATCAAACTCATAAAGACCATTTTTGAAAAGTTTTAATTTAATAGCTTTTGAGCCTTTTTGAGTAAAATTACTTTTTGTAAAAAAATGATGATGGTTGAAAACAAAATTATTGAAATTTTGTAAAGATTTAAAATGGAATTTTTTATCTTTACTCTCTAGTATATTTTTAAAATCATGCATTAATCTTTGAGTATCAAAGCCAAAAAATTTAGCTGAGTTTAAAATTCTTTGTAAATGTTCTTTGAAAAATAAAATAGAATGATTTTTATAATACATTGTTTCAAACAAGTAAAAGTTAGGTTCTAAAATTTTGCTTTTTAGTTTTAATTCTTCAAATTCATCTTGCTTTTGTGAGTCCCACACAAGCCCACTTCCCACACCATATCTTAAAAAATCATCATTATTTTTTTTCTCTAAAGTGCGTATGGCTACGCTAAATTTTGCTTTGTTTTTATGGATTAAACCTATCGCTCCACAATAAACACCGCGTTTTCTTTGCTCTAAATTTTCTATGAGTTTGATGGTTTCTATTTTGGGTGCTCCTGTGATGGATCCACATGGAAAAAGGGCTTTGAAAATTTTAAAATAATCATTTTTTGGCTTTAATTTTCCTCTTATTTTTGAAATAAGTTGGTGTAAGGTAGGGTAGGTTTTAACCTTAAAAAGTTCGCATTTTAAAGAATGTTTTTTGATGAGTTTTGAAATATCATTGCGTAATAAATCAACTATCATTACATTTTCGCTAATGGTTTTTTCATCGCATTTTAAAAAATTTTTTAGATTTTCATCTTCTTTTGGATCATTTGAGCGTTTGATTGTGCCTTTCATGGGTTTTGTGATAATTTTTTTATTTTTGATTTTAAAAAAAAGCTCAGGTGAAAATGAAGCTAGCTCTAAAAATTCATTTTTCATATAAGCTTTATAAGGGGTATTTTGCTTGGGATAAAGGCTTAAAAAACTCTCATACATATTAAGATTTGATTGCAAATGTAATTCTTGAGTAAAATTAACTTGATAACTTTGACCTTTAGCTATAGCATCTTTAACTTTGTTAAAGTTTTCAAAATACTTTTCTTGGTTTAAATTGGATGAAAAGTTTGGATAAAAGTTTAAATTTTTTTCTTCGCTTGTGAAGATTTTTTTTGATTTAAAAGCAAAAAAATACAAAAAAGGTTCTTTGCTTTTATAATTTTTATCTTCTAGATATTTATAAAATTCATATTGAATATAACCTAAAAAATAATATTGATTTTTATATTTTTCTATAGCTTTAAAAGCTTTTTTGCTTTCTTTTTGAGTGTGAGCTTTAAGAGTGAAGACAAGATTATCATAAAGATATTTTCCAAAGATAGCAAATGCCATTTATATCCTTAGCTTAGAAAATATACCCAAATAGGTAAAGAAATAAAGGCAAAAACTATACCAAAAGCTACAGAACTAACCGCTAAATTCGTATCAAGTTTTGCTTTCATAATCATAGCTGCAACCATTGTCATAGTAGGCATAGCTGATTCAAGTAAAGCAATGATAGAGCTAGGATTTAATTTGAAATTTAAAAGCTTTAAAAGCACTAAAAAGATTAAAGGTGTGAGTATCATTTTACCAAAAATGACTATTATAGTTGCTTTATAAGAAGTTTTTATACTTAAAAAGCCTAAATTTAAACCTATGGCAAAAAGTGCTATAGGTGTGGCACTAGATCCAAGCATACGCAAAGGTTCAAAGATAAAATCAGGAAGTGCAGTAAACTTAAAACAAAGTCCTAAAATCAAAGCAACAAAAGGTGGAAAAGTGAAAACTCTTTTAAGATTTTGCAAAAAGCTTACCTTTTGCTCGCTAGCTAAAGAGATGATAAAGGGAGCAAGTAAAGCTACGGGCAAAGAAGTAGCAAGCGCATCATAAAGGATAATCTCGCCCAAAAAATGAGGATCTTGATAAATTCCACTAATGATAGGTATACCTACAAATAAAGTATTTCCAAAGCTAGAAAGTAAAAAAATACTTACAAGAGTGCTTTTGCTAAATTTAAAGCAAAGAGCTAAAAATACACAACATAATGCTGAAACAATAGCACAACCCAACCCAAGCAATATAATAACAATCAAAGAAAAATCAAAATTTAAATGATAAGCACGCTCAAAAATCAAGCAAGGCAAGGCAAAAATAATAGCAAAATCTAAAAAAGCGCGCGCTTGTTTTTGTTTTAAAATTTTGATTTTTTTAGCAAAATATCCACCAAAAAGCAAACAAAATATACTAAATAAGGAAGAAAAAATATACATTTTATTCTGCTAAGTTAAAAAGCTTTTGACTAAATTTTGTATGAGTAAATTCCATCCATCTACAAGCACAAATATCAAAAGTTTAAAAGGCATAGAAATCATAACAGGAGGTAGCATCATCATACCCATAGCCATTAATACCGAGCTTACCACCATATCAATAACCAAAAATGGTAAGAAAAGTAAAAAGCCTATTTCAAAAGCAGTTTTAAGCTCGCTTATCATAAAGGCTGGCACTAAAACTGTTAAAGGCACATCATCTATGGTTTTTGGATTTTCTAAATTTCTAATCCTATAAAAAAGCGCTAAGTCTTTTTCCCTAGTGTTTTTTAGCATAAAATCTTTAAAAGGCTTAACGCCTTTAGCAAAAGCTTCTTCATAACCTATTTGTTCAGCGATATAGGGCTTTATACCTTCATTGTATGATTTTGTAGCCACAGGCTCCATAATGAAAAAAGTTAAAATCAAAGCTAAGGTAACCAAGATAGTATTTGGTGGCATAGTTTGAGTGCCAAGAGCTGTTCTTAAAAAAGAAAACACTACAACAAGTCTTAAAAACGAAGTCATTACAAAAACAATGGTAGGCGCAAGAGCTAGTATGGTTAAAACTATGACTATATTTAGGGTTGTTACGAGTTGTTGTGGGTTATTTGGAGCACTAAGACTTAAATTTACAGTTGGTATGGTTGCTTCAGCGCCTAAAAGAGCCAAGCTTGATAAAAATAAAGCTAGTAAAACCCTCAAAATATTTCCTTGGTTAAAATTAAAAGCGTTATTTTAGCAATTTTACTCTTAAAAATGCAATTTATATGATCGAATTAACAGTTTATTTTTAAAATGCTAGAGTTTTTGCTCTAGCATTTAAGGAGTTTCTCGAAAGATTTTTAGAATTTATATTTAAAACCTACTTGACCACTTACATAAGTTTCATTTTTACCATCTGTTTTTCCAGCTAGTATTTGTTTAGCTCCAACACCTGCATTTAAGCTAAATTGTTCGTTAATATCTACATTACCACCTATAATGATTTGTCCATAGGTTTTTTTCTTGTCATTTCCTTTGATGATAAAATTTGAACTTGAACCAACAAAGCCAGCTACATAATCATCTCCATTATTCATTACATATTGTTCTATTTTTGGAGTGATAAATAAATATGATGTTTCGCTCATGTATTTTCTAAGTTCAGCACCAAGTTCTAAACTAATAGAATTATTTGTCATACTTTGAACTTCTTTTGCAAACATACCACTTTCTTTATAACTTGGGGTGTGTGCGTAGTAGTAATTTATACCAGCAAAAGGCTTGATGAATAATGATGATGAATTTGGATTAAAAATTCTACCAGCATTAGCGCTTAAACCAAAAAATTTACTATCAAAATCAGCATTACTAGAATCACTTAACATCGCTATGCTTTGATCTGTTGGAGAAATTTGTCCATAAGCTTTTAGATTAATTTCCCATTGATCATTTGGATTAATCAAAGAATAAATACCAAATTGGTAGTTATCTGATTTTTGTTCCATAACTCCATCTTTGATAGTTGAATCAGCATAAGTAAAGTAAAAACCAAGCAAAGCATTATCATTGATTTTTCTATCAGCACCTAGTGTAAATCCATATAAAGCACCACTATCTCCATCTATGATATTTGCACCACCAAAAACATTACCCCAAAAGCTATTATTAAATGAAGAATTTCCATAATAATTATAAACATCACTTGCTAGTGCTGCTATATGGGTTGTAGCAAATTTTTCTACTAAAGTTTTATCTTGATAAGGATTTGAAAGTTTTGCTATTCTTGTTCCAATTGCTAGGTCATTTGCTACACCTATAGATGAATTAACAGAAGAATTTTGAGCATTATTTACTATAGCTTTTGCACTTGCTTTTGTATTTGTGGTAAGTGTGTTTAGATTTTTTCCTGTGGTATCTAGAGTGAGTGCTGCGATAGCATCATTGCTAAGTTTAGAATCTAAAATACTATTTAGCATATTTACAGCTAAATTTTTATTTTCTAAGCTAACATCTTTCATATTTTCAACTAAATCACTACCATCAAATTTTCCACCATTATTTTGTATATCTTGGATTTGTTGTTCTAATTTTTTAATTTGTTCTTGCAGTTCTTTTTCTGCTTGTGCTATGGCTTCAAGCATAGCATCATCGCCAATATATCCTGGTTTTTGGTAGGAATTTTTGTTATATTCTTCATCATATTCTATATTCTTTTTTATATTCTCAAAAGTATCTAAGGCTTCTTTTCTAATATCAATTTCAGATTTTAATATTTTTGATAAATCTCTTACATTTTCATTAGCACCACCGCTAATTAAAAGACTTTTGCCATCATTAGAAACACTAAGTTTATAATCTGTAAATTGAGCTAAATCAGTATCTTCAAAAAATACATTTTTTGGAAGTAAATTACTTGTTTCAAGCATGCTTGTTATATCTTTAGTGTATAGTGCTGTTACTATGTTTTTGTCAATATCTTGGTTGAAATTACCTGTAGTTTTTATAGCTACATAGTTGTTTATACCTAAATTTGAAACACTATTTGTGCTTATACCTATAGCTGAATCTTTTATATTTACATCTCCATCTACAGAGATTAAGCCACCTTTTTTATTCGCATCAAATATACCAATAAAAGAATTATTTACATTTAAATTTCCTTGTATGCTCATATAGCCATCTTTTTCGCCATATCCATTCCATACATCTAAACTAGGTCTATCAAGTTCTTCGTTGCTTATATTATCATTTGTTATAGGTGAGCTGCCTTTTAGTGTAACATTTCCTTTTATGTTAAAAGCTTTATTTGCTTCTAAGGTAGCTCTATCAGAATTTAAAATGATTTCTTTTGCTTCTAAATTAACACTATATAAATCATATTTTGCTTCATTAGTTGAAGTGCTACCTACATCTATCCAGTCTGAATCAGATCCTATGGTTAAAACGCCACTTGTTTTGATGTTAAATTCATTTATAGGCTTATCATGATTTTCTCCACCATAGTATGATTGAATATCTGAAGGGCTTATTTTTAATTCTATATTTTCTTTAGAATCTAAACTCCAAATTCCATCTTTATAGTTAAAAAAATCAGAAAAATTTCCATGATTTATCTCTTGAGCTAAAGCAGCACCGCTTAATAAAGCACTAATGCTAACACCCATTAAAACTTTACTTGTGTGATAAGAAAGTTTCATTTGATTACTCCTTGTAAATTTAAATTGAAAAAAGCATTATACCCCCCCCCATAAATTTAAGTTTAAAGTAAATGAAAATCTGTAAAAAACAAATAACAACTAGTAAGAATTTTTACTTTAGCTTGTTAAAATAAGCAATAATTTTTAAAACAAAGGTAAATTATGAAAATTTCTGTGCTTATTTTGGCTGCTGGACTTGGCACGCGTATGAAATCACAAAATCCAAAAGTGCTTCAAAAAATTTGCTCAAAAGCAATGATTTTACATATTTTAAAACAAGCATATAAAATTAGTGATGATGTATGTGTGGTGCTTTCTCATCAAAAAGAAAAGGTTGAACAAGTTGTTTTAGAGTATTTTCCAAATACACGCTTTTTAGAACAAGACTTGCAAAATTTTCCAGGTACTGCAGGGGCTTTAAGGGGTTATGAGAGTAAGCATGAAAAAGTGTTGATTTTATGTGGCGATATGCCTTTGGTTAAAGCAGATGATTTAGAAAAAATAGCTTTAAATGAGAGTGATTTTAATGTGGCAGTTTTTGAGGCAAAAGATCCAAAAAGTTATGGAAGAATAGTTTTAAAAGAAAATAAAATTCAAAAAATAGTAGAAACAAAAGACGCAAGCAAAGAAGAACTTGCTATAAACATTTGCAATAGTGGTGTTTATGCTATAAAAGCACAAATTTTAAAAGAAGTATTGCCTTTGATAAAAAATGATAATAAAGCTAAAGAGTATTATTTAACCGATGCGGTTTATTTAGCAAAAGAAAAGGGCTATGAAATCGATGCGGTGTTTGTAAATGAGCAAGATTTTATGGGGGTAAATGATAAAATTGAGCTTTGCCTAGCTCAAGATCTTATGCAAGAAGCGATTAAAAAAGAATGGATGAAGCAAGGAGTGATTTTTCACATGCCTGCGACGACTTTTATTTCAGATGAAGTTGAGTTTGTAGGTGAGTGTGAGGTGTATGAAAATGTGCGTATAGAGGGAAAATCAAAAATCATTAATTCTATCATTAAAAGTTCAAGTGTGATTGAAGATAGTATAGTAGAAAATAGCGATGTAGGGCCTTTAGCGCATTTGCGTCCAAAATGCCAGCTTAAAAATACCCATATAGGAAATTTCGTAGAATGTAAAAATGCTTTATTAAATGGAGTTAAAGCAGGGCATTTGAGTTATTTAGGAGATTGTGAGATAGATGAGGGGACTAATATAGGTTGTGGCACTATCACTTGTAATTATGATGGGGTTAAAAAGCATAAGACCAAAATAGGTAAAAATGTTTTTGTGGGTTCAGATACGCAATTTATCGCTCCGGTTGAGATAAAAGATGAGGTAATCATCGCAGCAGGAAGCACTGTGTGTAAGGATGTAGAAAAAGGCTCTTTGTATATTAATAGAGCAAAGACGCAAATTATAGAAGATTTTTACTATAAAAAACTAGGTAAAAAATGAAAACAATCTTACTAGCAGTAAGTGGAAGCATAGCCTTTTATAAAGCTTATGAGCTTATTTCTTTATTAAAAAAAGAAGGTTTTAGGGTTAAAGTTTTACTAAGTTTGGGAGTTTTAAAATTTGGCACTAAGCTTAGCTTTGAAGCTTTAGCGGATGAAGTTTTATGTGAAGATAATGAAAGTTGGCAAAATACTAATAATCATATAGCTTTTAGTAAGACTTGCGATTGTGTGCTTTTTGCGCCTGCTAGTATAAATTCTATTAATAAATTAAACTATGGTATAGCAGATAATTTATTTATTCAAACTTTAATAGCAGTAGATAAAAATAAACCATTTTTAATCGCACCCGCTGCAAATACAAACATGTATTTACATTTTAGCACTCAAAATTCTTTAAAAAATTTAAAAGAGCAAGGCTATATTATCATTGATCCTATAGTTAAAACTCTAGCTTGTAAAGATGAAGGCTTAGGAGCTTTGGCTGAGCTTGATAGTATTATAAATGCTTTAAAAAGAAGTCTAATGCAGGAAGATTTTTTTAAAGATAAAAGTTTTATTGTAAGTGGTGGTGGCACTAAAGAAAAAATTGATGATGTAAGATGTATTAGTAATTTTTCAAGTGGAAAAATGGCAAAGGCGGTTGCTGATGCTTTATATTTTTTAGGTGCTAAGGTGGTGCTAATTAGCTCAGTAGAGTTTAAAACACCTTATAAATTAGAAAAATTTGAATCTTCTTTAGAACTAAAAGAAAAATTGCAAAAATACAAAGATTTTGATGCTTTAATTATGGCTGCTGCTGTGAGTGATTTTACTCTTGAGGCTTACAAGGGTAAGATTAAGAAAAATGAGCATTTAAACGGACTTGATTTAAAATTAAAGCTTAATGAGGATATCTTAAAAAATTTAGATTTTAAAGGCAAAAAAATAGGCTTTAAAATGGAATTTGATGAGCAAAATGCTTTAGAAAATGCTAAAAAATCTTTAGTTAGTAAAAATTTAGATATGGTGTGTTTAAATGTCTTAAATGAGCAAATGAACTTTGGAGGTGATGAAAATAGCATTTGTTTTATCACTAAAGATAGTATTTCTCAAAGTTCTAAACAAAGCAAAGAAAAACTTGGCTTTATTTTGGCACAAGAATTAAGGAAACTTTGGTGAATATCATCAACTCAACTTTACCTGTAAGAATGCAAATTTTGGAAAAACGTGCATATAATCGCTATGTATTGCTTTTAAACACTAAAAAGCTTGAAACAAAAAGTTTGATAGAGCTTGAAGTAGGGGAGGAGTATTTAGCTGAAGTTTATGAAAATAAAGGCGTGATTTCTTTTAAAAATCTTTTGAAAAAGCCTAAAATTAGACTTTTTGAAGAGGGAGTTGAACTCATAGAAAAGCTTTTGCAAGAAGGTGATGAGAAAGCTTGGTATAAAAAATTCATTATTCAAAGGCTTATAGAAAGTAAAAGCGCATATGAGTTTGAAATTTATAAGGAAATGTTTTTCGCATTTTTTGAAGGAATTTATCATATACCTTTTGTTTATGAGGGAAATAGGGCTTTGTTTGAAGCTAAGAAAAATGGAAATATTTTAGAGGTGTATTTGTATTTTGAAATTTTTGGTGCTTTAAAAATTATAATTGATAATGGTAAAATCACACGCATACAAACACCTTTTGCCAAAGTAGCGCATTTTTTAAATGAGTATTTTAAATTTGAAGTAGTTAATACGCTTAATCCTATGTTTGTTTTTAAAAGATTGATGGATATAAAGGGATAGAATGAATGAGTTAAAACATCTTGCTGTGGTAATGGATGGCAATAGAAGATGGGCTAGAAAAAATGGACTTTTAGAAAAAATTGGCTATAGTCAAGGTGCTAAAGTTGTTGAAAAAATCATAGAAGTATGTATAGATGAAAAAATTCAAAATTTAACCCTTTATGCTTTTAGTACAGAAAATTGGCAAAGACCAAAAGAAGAAGTGGAGTTTCTTTTTAAACTATTAAATAAATATCTTGATGAGTCTTTAAATAAATTTGTAGCCAATGAAGTGCGTTTTAAAGCCATAGGAAATTTAAGTCTTTTAGATGAATTAACCTTAAAAAAAATACAAAATTTTCAAGAACAAACTAAAAACTACACAAAATTATGCGTTAATTTGGCTATTTCTTACGGAGGCAAGGATGAAATAGTTAGAGCGGTTAAAAAGGTGATTGAAAAAAATCTTGAAATTAATGAAGCAAATATACAGGCAAATCTTGACTTAAGCGAGGATGTGGATTTGTTTTTAAGGGTAGGGAGTGCCAAAAGAATTTCAAATTTTTTATTATGGCAATCAAGTTATGCAGAAATTTATTTTAGCCAAACCTTATTTCCTGCACTTACTAAAAAAGAAATCGCAAATATCATTACTGAGTTTAAAAAACGCAAAAGAACCTTTGGTAAATGATATTTTTCTTTTTATTACTAGGGCTTTGTATGGGTTCTTTTGTCAATGTTTTGATTTTAAGAACGATTAATAAAGAAAGTATAATAAGTCCAAGATCAAAATGTCCTAAGTGTCTTAAAACTTTGAAATTTTATCATCTTTTTCCTTTGTTATCTTTTGTATTTTTAAAAGGTAAATGTGCTTTTTGCAAAGAAAGAATTTCTTTGATTTATCCTTTTAATGAATTTATTTGTGCGTGTTTGTTTTTCTTTGCTTTTTATTTAATCGAAGATCTTTTTCAAATTTTAATTTTTGCTTGTATGCTAGCTATATTATTAGCGCTTTCTTGGATGGATTATTATTTAAAAGCAGTGAGTGAGCTTTGGCTTTGGATTTTATTTATTTTAGCTTTTTGTTTTGATTTTTTACAAAATGGCTTAAATTTAGAGGATTTTCAAGATAGCTTTTTATTTCGCGTGTGTTTTGGGGCGGGGTTAATTTTCATACTAAAAAGTGTGATTAATTTTATTAAAAATTTTAAAAAAAGAGATGAAATTTTAGAAAGTTTAGGGGAAGGTGATGTTATAATAATAGCTTTGATTTTTGGAATTTTTGGCTATGAAAAAGGCTTTTTGATTTTGTTTATTGCAAGTTTTTTAAGTCTTTTGATGTTTATAAAAATAGCCAAGAAAGATTATCAAATGCCTATGATTCCTTTTTTATTTTGCGGAATTTTGATTAATCTAAGTATAGAAAGTATATTATGAAGCTAGTTTATAAGTATTTGCTTAATCAGTTTTTAAGCACAATGTTGTCTTTATTTTTTACTTTATTTATTATTGTTTCGATTATATTTTTTATACAACTTGCTAAAATTACTGCTTATATTGAAATTACTTTTTTTGAATTAATCAAATTATATATTTTTCTTTTACCAAAGATATTGATTTTTACTCTACCCATATCTTTTTTCATAGCTTTGACTTTGGCCTTTTATAGACTTTCTAGGGAAAATGAAAGCACGGTGTTGTTTGCTTTGAGTATAGCTCCAAGCATGATAGCAAGTTTTTTTGCAAAAATTGCAGCTTTGGTAAGTGCTTTTATGCTTGTGGTGGTTTTGGTTTTTATACCTATATCTTTTGAACTTTTTGATAATTTTGTAGATTATAAAAAAATTAGCGCTAAAGTAAGCATAAAAACAGGAGAATTTGGACAAAGATATGGGGAATGGCTTGTTTTTATTGATGCTAAAAATTCTGATGAAACTTATAAAAATATCATAATGTATCATCCAAAGAAAAATCTACAAGATAAAGAACAAGTGATTTTAGCCAAAGAAGGAAAGTTAGAAACAAATGATGGGGTTATTACTTTTAAGCTAGATGAAGGAAAGGCTTATGAGATTAAAGAAGAAGATTGGCATATTTCTAGTTTTAAAAATTTATTAATTAAAAGCAAACTTTCTTCTAAAGAATTAAATACTCAAAGTTTTTATGGGTATTGGTCTGATGTAACAAGCAATAAAGAAAAAGCAAAAGAATTTGTTATTTATATTCTTATAGCTTTATTTCCTTTAGCTAGCGTGCTTTTTGCACTCTCTTTTGGTATAGTAACTTATCGTTATGAAAAAGGTTTTGCTTATTTTGGAATTTTTGTGATTATTTTTGCTTATTTTACGCTTTTGATTAGTTTTTATAATCCTCCTTTTGTAGCTATTACTGTGATTTTTTCAAGCTTTTTAATTACTTCTTTGTTTTATTTTAAAGCAAAAATTGCAAGTAAGTATTAATGCTTTTAAAATTAACTTTTTCTTATGATGGTTCTAAATTTCAAGGTTCAGCTACCCAGCCACATAAGCTTAGTGTCCAAGATGCCTTAGCACAGGCCTTGTCGCATTTGGGTATTTATGAAAAGCCTTTATTTGCTTCAAGAACTGATAAAGGTGTGCATGCATTTAATGCAGTCGCTTGCGTTAAAGCGGGAGAACATTTTAAAGATTTTGTATATTTAAAAAATAAAATCAATCATTTTGCGCACCCATTTATACATATAAAGCATATCCAAAGAATGCAAGAAAATTTCCAAGTGCGTTTTGATGTGCAAAAAAGAGCATATCGCTATATTATAAGTCATGAAAAATATAATCCTTTTTTAGCTTCTTATGTGCATTTTTATCCAAAAATAAATATTAAATTAGCCAAGGAAATTGCATTTTTATTTGAAGGAGAGTATGACTTTAAACTTTTTCAAAAAGAAGGCTCTGATAATAAAACAAGCATAAGAAAAATGTATAAAACTAGAGTCTATGCTTATAAAAATTACACTGTGTTTTATTTTGAAGCAAATGGTTTTTTAAGATCGCAAATTAGAATGATGATGGCAAGTATTTTAAAGGTATTAGAAGGAAAAATGAGCCAAAATGAGCTTTTAGAACAAATTAATGCTAAAAAAGCTCATTGTAGATTTTTAGCTCCTGCTAGTGGTTTATATTTGAGTAAGATTTCTTATTATAATAATGCATGATTTTTTTATGTATAAAAAATGAAAAAAGAATGATTAAAGTCCCCATACAAAAAGGTAGCAGCTCTACATCTACTCCAAAAATACTCATATTGATAAAAATACTTATAGGTATAATGGCATTATTCATCAAGGCTAAAACCCCACTATCTACTTCCGTAGAGCCTTTATTCCATAAAAAATATCCAAACCCTGAAGCAATAGTCCCAAGATAAATCAAGGCTATCCAAGAGCTTAAATTGGATGGTAAATTATTATAATCTCCAAAAAATAAAAAAGCAGGTAAGGTTATACTGGTTGCGCCTAAATAAAAATAAGCAAAGGCTTCTTTTTGGCTTAAATTTGTATTTTTTTCTAATAAAATTTTATAAAAACTTTGTCCAGCACCAAATACTAAATTAGCTCCTTGAATAAGTAAAAATCCATATAAAAAATTAGAGTTAATATTATCAAATTTAACTACAAAAGCACCCATAATGCATATAAAAATACTTATAAAATATAAATATCTAAGATTTTTTGAAAAAAGCCCATAAAAAAGCACAACGTAAAAAGGTGTAAAAATCGTAAAAAGCGCTACTTCGCTTACACTTAAATATAAAAAAGAATGATAATAAAATAAATTCATCACGCCAAGTTGCAAAGCCCCAATGCTTATGAGTTTTAGTTTTAAATGCAAATTTAGCTTAAAATTTAAAAAAGGTAAAAATACCAATAAAGATAAAAAAACTTTTGCAAATGCTGCAAAAAAACTATCCATTTCTAAGGTAATAAAATGCCCAATTAATGGAAAAGAAAAAGCCCAAATAAAACTTGCTAGCAATAAGCTTGGCATTTTAAAGTACGCCTTCTAATTTAAGTAAAGCCTCTTTGATAAATAAACCACCATTGTATCCACCTAAGTGATTTTTAGCTACTACTCTATGGCAAGGTATAAAAATTGCAAGTTTATTTTTAGAATTTGCATTGCCTACTGCTCTAAAAGCTTTTGGATGATTGATAAAAGAAGCAATTTCTTGATAAGTTTTAGTTTGTCCATAGGGAATTTTTACCAAAGCTTTATATACCTTTTGTTCAAATTCGCTTCCCTGAAGAGCTAGGGGAGTGCTAAAAGTAAAAAGCTTTTTGTTAAAATAAAGGTCTAGTTCTTCTAAGGCTTGTTCTAAAACAGGGTGTTTATCTTTGGTAAAATCAGGCTTATATATAGCAAAATCAACATTAATAAGCTTATCTTTATCACTTTGTAAAAGAATATAAGCAAAACTAGCTTTATAAAAACTTTGATACATATTTTTCCTTATTTAAAAGCAAGCATTGTATGAATTTTAAATTAATTAATTGTTATTAAAGCAAAAATTTAGTTAAAATAGTGATTTAATTTATATTCAAGGAAAATATTTGAAGATTTTATTATTTAGTTTGATTATAAGTTTAAATGCTTTAGCTTTGGATTATACTTGTGAGTATGTTAAGGAAAATAAGGCTGATTTTTTCAAAGAATTTGAGCCAAAAAATACACAAGATTTTGCTCAAGTGGATTTAAACTGTGCTTTTTCTTTAAAAAATCATCAAATCACAAAAAGATTATATGAACTTGCTAATGAAATTAGAGGAAGCAATAGTGCTTGTATGGGTGGAGAATACTTTAGTGATTTGAGAAAATTTGATTTTAAATTATTAGAAATTGCACTTGATCCACAAGGCTATCAAAAGACTTTACAAGATCCTATAATACTTGAAGAAAAATTTGCAAAATTAAAAGCGTATTTTAGATATTGGGCTTATCAAAGCATTGGAAATTTTAAACTTTTTAAGGAATTTTGGAAAGAATATAATAATGCGATTAACCCTCTAACAAGATATTTTCAAAAGGAATTTAATTTAGATAAAGCAAGTGCAATTTATTTTGCTAGTAATGCTTTGAATGAATTTTTAAACTGGGCAGTTGGCGAGACTAAAATCTTTAAAGATATTTCAGATTTTGAAAAATTTGTAGCTAATAAAAATAATTCTTTGGAGCAGATTAAAGAGTATATTTATACTAAAAAAATTAGTAATTTAGAATTAAACAATGGTTTTAAATCAGCCTTGTTAAATAATAGAGAAAGTGAGATTATAAGAGAATTTATTAAATTGGGTGTAAAAATAAATGAAGGTTATGAGTCTGCTTTATTTTTTGCACTAGATAATGCAGAAAATGTTAAGCTTTTGCTTGAAAATGAAGCGGTGGTTGATTATAAAAATTCTTTTGGAAAAACACCTTTGTTTTATGCTGTTGAATATAACAACTATAAGATTGCCAAGCTTTTGCTTGAAAATGGTGCAAATGTAAATCAAAAATACATTAATGATAATGAAAAACTTTCTATTGCCAGTATGGGAAGCAATACGCCATATTTTATCACCTTATGTGCGCTTGAGCACACTTCTAAAAATATCTTTATGCATGGAGCAAATTATGCTGATGTAAAAATGCTTAAGTTGCTTATAGATTATAAAGCTAATTATAAAGAAATAGATGATTTAGGATTTAATGCTCTTGATTTTGCTATCATTGCAAAAAAAGAAGAAAATATTAAATTTTTAAAAAAACTTGGTTTAAAAGAAAATGAAAATTTGATGTTGTATGAAGAGGCTCAACCATGAAAATTGCTTTAATAACAGGGGTAAGTTCAGGTTTTGGACTAGAGAGTTTAAAAGCCTTAATAGAACTTGATTATAAGGTTATAGCCATAGCAAGACGTAAAGAAAGGTTAGAAAAACTACAAGAGCTTTATGGGGATAAAATTTATCCTATCGTGCTTGATGTTAGGGATAAACAAGCGGTTTTTACAGCAATTGAAAATTTACCTCAAGATTTACAAAATATTTCTTTACTTGTTAATAATGCAGGTCTTGCTTTGGGTTTAAATGAGTTTGATTCTTTGGATATTGAAGATATTGAAGCCATGGTAGACACTAATATCAAAGGCTTTTTATATATAGCAAGAGCTACTTTACCTTTACTTAGAAAGGCAAAAAATGCTCATGTGGTTAATCTTGGTTCAATTGCGGCAAATGTGCCTTATTATGGAGGTAATGTTTATTGTGGTACGAAAGCTTTTGTGGCACAATTTTCTAAAGCTTTAAGAACAGATTTGCGCGGAAGTAATATAAAGGTAACAAATATAGCTCCAGGGCTTTGTAAAACTGAATTTAGTGAAGTGAGATTTAAAGGTGATATTAAAAAGGCTGATGAGGTTTATGAAAATACTAAATATATTAAAGCTGAAGATATAGCAAAAATTATTACTTTTATTATTAGCTTGCCTGAGCATATTAATATTAACGAAATTGAACTTATGCCTGTGACTCAAACATGGGCAGGAACTTTTAGCGAGAAAATATAAAAACTTAAGGAAAAATATGAAAATTTTTTATTTATTATTAGCTCCTTTATTGTTATTTGCTGATGCACAAGCAAATGCAGAACTTTTTGGAGTTTGGACGCTTTTACCACCGGTGATAGCTATTATTTTAGCTTTTATCACTAAAGATGTAGTGCTTTCGTTGTTTATTGGTGCATTAAGTGGTACTTTTATGCTAGGACTTATTGAAAATAGCATTTATCATGCTATTATTGCTTCTTTTACAGGCTTTATTTCTAAAGTGGTAAATGCTATGGCAAGCCCTGGTAATGCAGGAATTTTATTGCAAGTTTTAACTATAGGTGGGGTTGTAGCTCTTATTACCAAAACAGGGGGTACTAAGGCTGTGGCTGTTTGGCTTTCTACTAAAGCTAAGCAGGCAAAAAGCTCACAATTTGCTACTTGGTGTATGGGGATTTTTATTTTCTTTGATGATTATGCTAATTCATTAATCGTAGGTCCTATCATGCGTCCAGTGACAGATAAATTTAGAGTAAGTCGTGAAAAACTTGCTTTTATCATGGATGCAACTGCAGCGCCAATTACTGGTCTTGCTATCATTTCTACTTGGATAGGACTTGAAATTTCTTTAATTCGTAGCGGATATGATTTAATCGATAATGCAACTTTTGCACATTTAGGTATAGTAAAAGAAGAAATCAATGCTTTTGAAATCTTTGTGCAAACCTTACCTTATAGATTTTATAATCTTTTTATGTTGATTTTTGTTGTTTTGACTATTTATACAGGTAGAGAATTTGGACCTATGTTAAAAGCTGAGCTTAGAGCTAGAGCGGGTAAATTTTCTCATGGTCATGAGCAAATTGATAATATAGAAGATAAGGTTTTAGAGCCAAAAGAGCATGTGAAATTACAAGCTTCTAATGCTATTATACCTTTAGCTGTTTTGATTGTATTTTCATTTATAGGTTTTTATTTTAGTGGTTATAATGCTCTAGATGATGCGAGTATTAAAGCACAAATTGATGCAGCACCGCTTAGTTTATTTGCTTTTAGAGAAACTTTTGGCGCAGCTGATGCTTCGGTTGTATTATTTCAAGCAGCACTTTTAGCTACCATAGTAGCTATTATTTTGGGAATGTATAGAAAAATATTTACTTTAAAAGAAGCTATTGCGGTTTGGACCCATGGTTGGAGAACTATGATTATGACTGTGATTATTTTACTTTGCGCATGGTCGTTAGCTTCTGTGATTAAGGATTTAGGAACTTCTAAATATTTAATTGATTTATTTTCAGATAAAACACCTATTTACTTGCTTCCTACGGCAATTTTTATTTTTGCTTCTATTATTTCTTTTTCAACAGGAACTAGTTATGGAACTATGGGTATTTTAATGCCTTTAGCTATTCCTTTAGCTATGGCTGTTGGTGTTCATAATGAATTAAGTGGGGCAGAGTTGCACCAATATATGATTATTAATATTTCAGGGGTTTTAACAGGAGCTATTTTTGGAGATCATTGCTCGCCAATTTCTGATACAACTATACTTTCATCTATGGGAAGTAAGTGCGATCTTTTAGCTCATGTTAGCACACAAATGCCTTATGCTTTGAGTGTTTGTGCTATTAGTATACTTTGTGGTTATTTACCAGTAGCATTAGGACTTAATGTATGGCTAGGGCTTGTTTTTGGAATCTTAGCTATGATAGCTTTACTTTTTGTAGTTGGCAAAAAGGTAGATGCATAGATGCATTTTGAAGAAAAAATTGCTTTAAATAAAGCATTGTTTTCTTCTTTATATGATAAAGAAATTCAGTGCTTTAAATCACCTTTAAAAGCTTATAGAACTAGGGCAGAATTTTCTATATATCATCATGAAAATGGGGAAATTTCTTATGCAATGTTTGAAAACAAGAAAAAAATTCCTATTGAGAAAATTGATATAGCAGATGAGAAAATTCAAGACTGTATGCCTATTTTATTAAATAATCTAAATGAAAATTTAAAACATAAGCTTTTTGGAGTAGAGTTTTTAGCTACAAAATTAGATTTAAGTATAACTTTACTTTTCCATAAAAATATAGAGCTAATTATACAAGACTTACAAGAATTAGCAGAAAAATTAAATCTCAAACTCATAGCAAGAAGCAGGGGTAAAAAACTTATATTTAATGGGGAGAATTTAAGACAAGCTTTAAAAATCAATACAAATGAATTTTTATATGAGTTTAATAATGATTGTTTTATCCAGCCTAATACTTTTATCAATGAAAAGATGATTGAATGGGTTGTATCTTGCATTGGAAGTGATTTTAAACAAGATTTATTAGAGCTTTATTGTGGTTATGGAAATTTTACCATAGCTTTAGCAAGAAATTTTAACAAAGTTTTGGCAACTGAAATTTCTAAAAAAAATATCGAATTTGCTTTAAAAAATTGTGTTTTAAATTCTATTGAAAATATAACTTTTACAAGACTTTCTAGTGAAGAGTTGAGTCAAGCTTTGAAAAAAGAAAGAGAATTTAACCGTTTAAAAAACATAGATTTAGATAGCTTTAAAATATCTCATGTCTTGGTTGATCCTCCAAGAGCAGGGCTTGATCTAAGCGTGATTGAACTTATTAAAAATTATGAAAATATCATTTATATTTCGTGTAATCCTATCACTTTAAAAGAAAATCTTGAAATCTTGTGTCAAAGTCATGAAATTTTAAATTTAGCCTTTTTTGATCAATTTGCTAATACTCCTCATCTTGAATGTGGGGTGCATTTAAAAATAAAAGCTTAGTATAAGTTAGAATTTATACAAGCTTTGTTATTATAAAAATAGTTGATTTAATCAATTAATTTTTATAAAGGATTTCTTATTTTATTTCAAAAAATTACTTATACAAATAGAAAAATACTCTATAAAGTCAATGAAATTTTAAAACCCTTTGGACTAAAATCAAGTGATTGGAGGGTTTTTGTATATTTAAATCAGCATGGTTGTAGCACTTTAGCTCCAATATGTGAGTTTTATCAGATGGATAAAGCTATACTTTCTAGAGTTGTTTCTAAATTAGCAAAACTTGAATATATAGAGTTTTTAAAAGCAGATGATAAAAGAGAAAAAATCATTACTTTAAGCGCTAAAGGTAAGGAAATTTTTTTAGATGCAAATGCTTGTATAAGAAAATATGAAAGAAATATTTTAGATATCTTAGATGTAAAAGATCAAGAAAGACTTTTAAAATTACTTGATTATATCAATGAGAAAATTTAAAAGGTTTTTTCATGGGGTTAGGTAAAAAATATAATTTATTTAATATAAATTTTTTCTGTATTTTTGGGATAAATTTTGCTATTTGTCTTGTTTTTTATATGAGTACTATTTCTAGTACAGATTATGTTTTAGGTGTTTTAAACCTTCAAACTAGCACCGCAGGTCTTATTATGGGAGCTTTTGTTATAGGCGCTTTGCTATCTAGACTTTATTTTGGTTCTATAATTGATGATGTTAATATAAAAAAGGTTATAGTGTTTTCGCTTTTGTTTTATCTTTTTATTAATTTAATGTATTTGAAATTTTATAATGTATATTTTTTAATTTTAATACGCTTTTTAGCAGGGATTTGTTATGGAATTTGTTCTTGTGCTTGTGGGGCAGCTATTGCTAGGATAATACCTAGCAATAAAAGAGGAGTTGGTATAGGATATTATGCTACAAGCGTTGTTTTAACTTCAGCTTTAGGTCCTTTTTTGGCCATAAAACTTGACTCTATCAATCAATTTTGGCTTAGTTTTTTAATAGCTTGTTTGAGTATTGTTTTTGCATTGGTTTTGTCTATTTTTTTAAAAGTAAGAAGATTTAAAAAACATCATCATATAAAAAGAAAATTTAGTATTTATAATTATTTTGAAAAATCAGTTTTAAATTTAGCCTTGGTAGCCTTTTTGCTTGCATGCCCTTTTGGTGCTATTATAGCTTATATGAGTGCTTATACCCAAAGTTTAAATTTAGCTTTTGCTGGATCTATGTTTTTTGTGATATATGCTGGGTTTTCTATGGTTTTTAGACCACTTTCTGGTAAAGTGTTTGATAAATATGGTGCTAATATTGTGATGATTTTTTCTTTTTTGAGTTTTATAGTATGTTTGCTTTTACTTGCTTTTGCATTAAATTTTTATATGATTATTTTAGCTGGAGTTTTTTGTGCGTTAGGTTATGCTAATGCTACTTCAAGTGCTCAAGCTTTAGCTATAAAACTTGCACCTAAAGAAAAAATGGGCTTGGCTAATTCTACATTTTTTATAGCCTTAGATTTTGGTATAGGAGTAAGTCCTTATTTGCTAGGCATTATAGAGCCAAGTATAGGTTTTGCTAATGTTTATGCTTTTTGTGCTTTATTAGTTGCAATGGCTTTGATTTTGTATTGTTTGTTGGTTGTAAAAAAAGCTTCTTATTAATTTGATTTTAGATACAATGCTTTAAAAAGGAAAAAAGCATTGTGTGATAGTTATAAAATACTAAGTACTATGAAAAATATAGCCATCATAGGACTTAGCCCTAATCAAGATAAACCTTCTCATTTTGTAAGCAAATATTTACAAGATTTAGGTTATAAAATTTATCCCATCTACCCTAAAGAAGATTTTATTTTAAATGAAAGAGTTTATAGAAACTTAAAAGAAATCCCTTTTGAAGTTGATACGGTTGTAATGTTTAGAAAAGCAAGTTTTGCAAATGAAATTTTTGAGGATCTTTTGAGTAAAAAGATTAAAAATTTTTGGATGCAACTTGGCATTGCCAATGAAGAAATAATGCAAAAATGTAAAAAATATGGTATAAATTGCGTTCAAGATCGTTGCATTAAAATGGAACTACAAAAAGGATAATCATGGTTGAATTAAATAAAATTTATCAAGCAAAACAAAAAATCGCAGATTTTGTATTAAAAACCCCTTTTGTACACTCTTCTTTTTTGAGTGAGTTTTTAGAAACTGATGTTTTTTTAAAATGTGAAAATTTGCAAAAAACAGGTGCTTATAAAATTAGAGGAGCTTATAATACAATAGCTAATTTAACTAAAGAACAAAAACAAGCAGGTGTAATAGCTGCAAGCGCAGGAAATCATGCGCAAGGAGTAGCAATTAGTGCTAAAAAATTTGGCATAGAAGCTGTGATTGTTATGCCTGAAGCCACGCCTTTATTAAAAGTAAGTGCGACTAAAAATTTAGGCGCAAAAGTGATCTTAAAAGGAGATAATTTTGATGAGGCTTATGCTTATGCACTAAATTATGCCAAAGAACATCATTTAAATTTCATTCATCCTTTTGAAAATGAAAGTATTATAGCAGGACAAGGCACTTTAATGCTTGAAATGCTTGATGAAATAAGTGATTTGGATATGATTTTAGCTCCAGTTGGTGGGGGAGGTTTGATTAGTGGTGTTGCAAGTGCTGCTAAGCAAATTAATCCTGCTATAAAAGTTATCGGAGTGAGTGCTAAGGGAGCTCCTGCGATGTATGAGAGTTTTAAAAGCAAAAAAATGATTAATTCAAAAGCTGTTAGAACTATAGCTGATGGCATAGCAGTGCGTGATGTGAATAAAATTAATTTTGATATTATTCTTGAATGTGTTGATGATTTTATTCAAGTTGATGATGAAGAAATAGCTAATGCGGTATTGTATTTACTTGAAAAACACAAAATAACAGTTGAAGGAGCAGGAGCATCAGCAGTAGCTGCACTTTTGCATAAAAAAATAGATTTAAAAAATCATAAGAAAATCGGTGTGGTTTTAAGTGGTGGAAATATCGATGTGCAAATGTTAAATATTATTATAGAAAAAGGCTTATTTAAAGCTTTTAGAAAAATGCTTATTAATGTTACTTTAGTTGATAAACCAGGGGCTTTAAATGCTTTAAGTGATGCAATTAAGGAAGCTCAGGCTAATATAGTTAAAATTGATTATGATAGATTTTCAACCAAGCTTGAATATGGTGATGCAATGATTTCAATTACCTTAGAAACTAAAGGAAAAGAACATCAAGAATTAGTTAGAAAGATACTTTATGATAAAGGTTTTAATTTTAACGAAATTTTATGATATATTAAATATAATATTTTTTAAATAAAATCAAAAAAAAGGGTAGAAATGTCACAAGAAAAAATTTTAGAACCAGATACATTGATAACCTCTAAAACAGATTTAAAAGGAGATATCATTTATGCTAATGATGATTTTTTAAAATATGCTGGTTATAAAATGAATGAGATTTTGTATAAACCACATAATATTGTGCGTCATCCTGATATGCCAAAAACGGTTTTTAAATGTTTGTGGGATTATATACAAGATGGAAAAGAAATTTTTGCCTTTGTAAAAAATAAAACAAAATTTAATGATTATTATTGGGTTTTTACTAATGTTACAGCCTCATTTGATAATCAAGGAAATATTATAAATTATTATTCAGTAAGAAGAAAACCCAAAAGAGAGGCTATACCAGTTATAGAGCAAGTTTACAAGGTTTTATTAGAAGCTGAAAAAACTGGAGGTATAAAAGCCGGAGTGAATGAACTTATGAAGATAGTTAATTCTTATGGTATGAGTTATAACCAGTTAATTTTAGAGCTTCAAAAATAATTTTATAAAAATATTTAAAAAATGTTTTTATAAAAAAAGGTATAATCAGTCTGATTAATTTAAATTTAAGGAATTTATCTATGTCTTTGGAAAAAGTTTTAACTCCAGATGTTTTAATAACATCAAAAACTAATTTAAAAGGTGAAATTATCTATGCCAATGAGGATTTTTTAAAATACTCTGATTATAAAATTGATGAAATTTTATATAAACCTCATAGTATTATGCGTCATCCTGATATGCCAAGAACTGTTTTTAAATATTTATGGGATAATATTCAAATGAAAAGAGAGGTTTTTGCTTTTGTAAAAAATAAAACAAAATTTAATGATTATTATTGGGTTTTTGCAAACATAACAGCTTCTTGTGATTCTAATGAAAATATTTTAAATTATTATTCAGTAAGAAGAAAGCCTAAAGCAGAGGCTGTTAAAACAATAGAAGAAATTTATAAAGTTCTTATAAGAAAAGAAAAGGAAGGTGGTATAAAAGCAGGACTTGAAGAACTAAATGCTGTAGTAAAATCTTATGGGATGAGCTACAATGAATTAATAATGCAAATTCAAAAATAAAAGGATGTTGATGAAAAATATTGTATTAGTTGGTATTGGTCTGGGTATTTTATCTTGTGCAAATTCTATATATTTTATGGATTTTATTTCTTTTGGGTTTTCTTTGGCTTTGTTATTATTGTTTGCTTTTGCTTTTGTTGTTTTAAAAAAAGAAGATCAATTTAGTGATAAAATCTTAGATCTTAGCAGAGAATTAAAAAATGGTAATTTTGATTCAAGAATTGTATATATTAAATGTAGCAATAAAAAACTTAAAGAAATTGCGGATAATCTTAATAATACTATAGATGGCTTAGAAGCTTATTTGAGAGAAATTAATACCTCGATTGCTTGTTCTCAAAAGGGTGAGTATTTTAGAAGAGCTATTCCTGAAGGTTTAAAAGGAATTTTTGTTCATAATATTAACTTTATCAATAAAGCCTTAGATGATATAGAAAAAACAGGAAAATCTGTTTTTAAAAATGCTTTATCAAGAGAATTGATGGATTTGAGTTTAAATAGTCAAAATAAAAATTTAAATGACTTATCTTCTGCTTTAAATGGTATTATTAAGTTGATGAGGGAAGTTTTTGGTGATATTAAAATAATATCAGATACTGCTCAAAAGAATGGTTTAGAAGTGGGCAATTTGCAAGATTCGATTTCTTCTATGATGCAAGTGGCCGATGAGAGTAAAAATGCTGTTGATACTTTTGCCTCAAATGCTCAGAGTATTAATGCAATTGTAGAAGTTATTAGAGATATAGCAGATCAAACTAATCTTCTTGCGCTAAATGCAGCTATTGAGGCTGCTCGTGCGGGTGAACATGGAAGAGGTTTTGCTGTGGTTGCAGATGAGGTAAGACAACTTGCTGAAAAAACACAAAAAGCAACTGGCGAGATTACCTTGGCAATTCAAGTAATGAATCAAGAAATTGGCTCAATACAAGAAAATAGTGAAAAGGTATTTGATATCGCAAATTCTTCTAATAGCAAAATCGCTGATTTTAGCGAAGCATTTAGAGAATTAGAGGATAAAAGCTCTCATTTAGGAAAAGAATTTGTTAATTTTGCTTCTGATTTGACTTTATCGGCTATGAAAATAGATCATATTTTATATAAATCAGATGTTTATCTAACTCTTAATGGTTCTCAGCAAAATCTACAAAATCTTGATCCAATCTCTAGTCTATGTAAAGATGAAGATGCAAAGAGTATTTTCTGTCCTTTAATCTCTCAAAATGAAATGGATTCTAAGAGTGAAAAAATACAACACTCTGCAAATAAAGCTATAGAAATAGCTAAAAAAGAAAATATTTCAAAAGAAGATTATGATTCAATTATTAGCGACATAAGAGAGTTAGAAAAAGATAGTAAATTAATTATGGATAAACTAGAAGCTTAATAAGCTTCTAGTTTTTACACAAGAGCTATTTTTAATACTTCATTTAAAGTTTTTACCCCAATTATTTTCATATTTTTTACTACTTCCTCTGGGATATCTTTTAAATCTCTTTCGTAGTTTTTATGTGGAATAATAGCCGTTTTAATATCAGCTTTATAAGCAGCAATTAATTTTTCTTTTAAACCACCTATTGGTAAAACATTGCCCATTAAGTCAATCTCTCCTGTCATTGCAACATCAGATCTTACTTTTTTGTCACTAAAAATAGAGGCAATAGCTGTGGTGATTGTTATACCTGCACTTGGCCCATCTTTTGGTGTTGCACCATCTGGAACATGAATATGAAGATTGTATTGATTATAAATGCTTTCATCTTTTTTATAAAAAAGATTTTTTGGTATTTTGATTTGTTCTTCATCAATTAAATTTTTAATAAGACTTTGAGCAATTTTTGCTGATTCTTTCATCACATCACCCAAACTTCCTGTAAGAGTTAACTCGCCTTTGCCTTTGATTTTAATAGCTTCTATTTTTAAAACATCTCCACCCACTGCAGTCCATGCAAGTCCATTTACTTGACCGATTTTATTTTCTTTTTCATGTTTTTCTATTTCAAAGACTTTTTTGTTTAAAAAATCTTTTAAATTTTTAGTATTAATATGAATGTTTTTAATATTTTCTTCCAAAAGAAGTTTTTTAACACATTTTCTACAAACTTCAGCAATCTTTCTTCTTAAATTTCTTACACCTGATTCTCTGGTATATTCACTGACTATTAATTCTATAGCTTCATCATCAAAGCTAATTTCTTTTTCTTTTAGTCCATGTTTTTTTATTTCATCAGGTATGAGATAGTTTTTAGCTATTTGGAATTTTTCTTGAGGAGTGTAAGAGCTAAGCTCTATAAATTCCATTCTATCTTTTAAAGCAGGTGGGATTAAACTAGCATCATTTGCGGTGGCTATGAAAATGATTTTACTTAAATCAATGTTGAAATTTAGATAATAATCTCTAAATTTAGTATTTTGTTCAGGATCTAAGATTTCAAGTAAAACTGCACTTGGATCTCCTCTGTGATTACGACTTAGTTTATCAATCTCATCAAGCACTACTACAGGATTACTTTGTTTTGCCTCTATAAGTCCTTGTATAATGCGTCCTGGCATAGCTCCTATATAGGTTCTTCTATGTCCTCTTAATTCATTTACATCTTCTAAACCACCTAAAGCTATGCGCACTAATTCCCTTTTTAGTGCTTTTGCAACTGAATTTGCTAAAGAAGTCTTACCAACACCTGGAGGCCCAACCAAACACAAGATAACTTTTGCACCATCTCTATCTTTAATTTTGCGTTTTTCTAAAAGCTCTTTTACTGCAAAATATTCTTCAATACGTTCTTTTGGTTTCTCTAGGGCATAGTGATCACTATTGAGTTGCAAAGATACATCTTTTAAATTTAGTTTTTTCTTTGAGGAGTGCTCAAAAGGTATATCTAAAACCGTTTCTATGTAAGTTTGCACCATAGAGGCTTCTGAGTTATCTTGATGAATTCTTTCGTATTTTTGAATTTGTTTTTTGATTTCTTTATAAGCTTCTTCATACATAAAAGCTTTTTTCTTTTCTAATTTTTTATTATATTCTTCTACTTCGCTTTCTTTTTGTATATCACTTCCAAGCTCTCTTTGAATTTGCTTGAGCTGTTCTTTTAGGAAATATTCTTTATTGACTTTATCTATTTTAGAATGAACTTTGTTTTTGATTTCTTTTTGAATTTTATTTGCTTCAATTTCTTTAGCTAAATAATCAATTAAATTTAAAAGCTTGGTTTCTAAATTAGTTTCGATGAAAAATTCATACGCTTGTTGTTTTTTGATTTTAATGGAATTTAGTATTAAATCACAAATTCTACCAGGCTCGACATCTTCTTCTATGGTTCTTAAAAGATCGGGTGGAAAATAATGACTCACAGTAGATAAAGCTTTAGCTTTTTCTCTTACTACTTCGATGATTGCTTCTTTTTTTGTGCTGCATAATGGTTCTTGGTGGATTAAATCAACTAGAGCAAGTAAGGGGTCATCTGAAATTTTTTCAACTATCTTAGCTTTGGCATAACCTTGAAATAAAATTTTAATTCTACCATCAGGCAATGGAACTTTTCTCATAATGGTTCCAATAACCCCACAATCATAAATTTCATCAAAACCACGTCCACCTTCAATCTTAGATGGTGCTACAAAAATCATGCTTTCATTTTGTAAAGCAGTATCTAAGGCTTTGATATTTTGCATATCATTTAAAAAAATTGGTGTTATCATAAAAGGGTATAAAAAAAGCTCATCTTCCACAAGAACAGGAAGTTTTGTTGGATAGTTTTGAGTATTTTCTAATTTCATTACATTATACCTTCTTCAAATATTTTTCTATACCATGGAAGTTCTGGTTTAATCATATCGATTTTATTAAAATCGGAATTTTCTATTTTTTGCTTATAAATCTCATAGCTTTGCTCTCTATTTTTTTTATGATATAACTCTGCTATGCTGGTATCAAGATAAAAAACTGCAAGATTAAATTTAGTAAGCATGGTGTCAATTAAATCATTATATTGCACATTAGGATAGCTTTGATTGTATTCTTTGATTTCTTCTATTGTTTTTAACATTAGTGCTTGATTACGATTTGGAACAGCAAAAGAGTCAAATTTGGCTTTGATTTTTAAATATCTTATATAAGCTACATTTTGTGAATCACCAAATTTATTTAAGTATTCATCAAGATAAAAATTTGCCATTTCATACTCTTCTTCACTAATGTGAGCTTGAGCCAATATAAGCAAAGTCTGTTCTAATAATGGATCAGCTATATGTTCAGCTGCCATTGAAGTATAATGTTTATCAGCTGCTTCAAGATTTTTTTCTTGTAAATCTTTTATAATTTGTTGATACCATTCCATCGAACTTAGATTATACAAATCTTCGGCTTTTTTTGAGCTGCATGCCCCTAAAAATAAACCTGCAATAATAAGCGAAAAAATAAAAAGTTTTTTCATGATGTTACCTTGTAAATTTATATAGTTTATAATTATAGTGTTTTTATGTTTATGAAAATGTTAATTTTTGAATTAAAATTATAATCAAAAAGTTTTAATTAGCATAATTTAAAAAGTTGGAACTAAAATTGCTTTATGAGTTGTAATTTCTTAGTCAATAGATTTTAGGAGGCAAAATGAACTTAGAGGTTAAATGTCCTATTTTGGGTTTTGAAGATACCAAAAATATGAACTTTTATAAAATAGATGAGGTTTTTTATAGACTTAAAAGCCTTGATGGTAAAGATTTTTCTTTTGTGATGATTGATCCTTATATGATCCGTCCCGATTATGATTTTGAAGTACCTGATTATTATCAAGAATTATTAGCTTTAAATGAACAAACTAATTTTGGTGTATTTGTTATTGTCGCTATTAATGAGCCATTAGAAGAATCTACAGTTAATTTTTTAGCGCCTGTTGTGATGAATTATGATAATAATTCTTTAGTACAAGTGATTTTAGATACAAGCAAATATCCTAATTATTTTCAATCTGAAAAGATTTCAGCTTTTATTAAACAAGCAAAATAATGTCTGAAATTTATATTTTAGGAAATGGCGCTATGGCAAGTGCTATAGCTAAAGGTTTAAAAGATACTTATAAAGTAGTTATTGTTGCTAGGGATTTAAAAAAAGCTAGTAGCTTAAATTTAGAAGTTTTATCTTATGAAGAATTTGATTTAGAAGATAAAAATGTTATTTTAGCATTTAAACCTTATGCTTTAGAAGAAGTAGCTGTTAAATTAAAAGGCAAGGCAAGATGGCTTATTTCAGTTTTAGCAAATACTACTTTTGAGCAACTTCATTGTGTTAATGCGCAAAATTATATAAAAATCATGCCAAATACAGCAGCTGAATTTAAAGCCTCAGCGACTGCGTATTTGATGGAAAATGATTTATATAAAGATGAAATTTTATCTTTGTTAAATACTTTTGGTAAAGCCATAGGTTTGCAAAATGAAAAAGAATTTGATGTGGCTATGGTTTTAAGTGGCTGTGCTCCTGCGTTTTTGGCTTTGGTAGCAGAAAGTTTAGCAAATGCAGGTGTGAAAAATGGTCTAAAAAATGAGCTTAGTTATGAGCTTACTCGTGCTTGTTTTGAAAGCTTTAGTGCTTTATTTAATCATACACATCCTGCTATTATTAAAGAAAAAATTTGTTCTCCAGCAGGAGTGACTATAAGAGGAGTTGAGGCTTTAGAAAAAAGAGCTTTGCGCGGTGCTTTTTTTGAAGCTTTTAATGTAAGTTTAAACAAATGAAGCAAGCTTTTAGTCTCCTAGAGCTTGCTTTTTGTATTGTAATTTTATCTTTTGTTTTTGGATCTTATTATCTTATATTTGCAAATAAATCTTTAAATATTATATGGCAAAATCAAATCCTTTTTAATGAAGAAAAAGAATTATTTATGCAAAATCCTTCATATAAAGCAAAAGAAGTAAATATAAATACTTATAACTTTTTAGAATACACTAGTGATGAGTTTAAACTCAAATCTTTAAAAATAAAAGATTTATCCTATAAAGAAGCCTTTATAGATGAAAAAAGCTTTTAGTTTATTAGAGCTTGTGCTAAGCCTTGTTATCTTGGGTGTATTGATTGTTATCTTAAGCAATCCGGCTATACATCTTTATAATCATAGTTACAAAATTAAAAATTCCAACACAGTATTTTTAAATTTAAATCAAACTTTGCTTAGTATGGAAAAAATTTATCATTCTTGTTTAAATGCGACATTGACAAGTAGTTCTTTTGAGTGCTATATGAGTGCAAATGATGATATTTTTTATGATGTATTATTGAAAAAATTAAACTTTAGTGGCATTATTTTAGAAAACAATGAAAGTTTTTTTAGTCCAAAAAGTAATTTACATTTTATAGAAAATGGAATTTCTAAAGGAATTTTAAGTAATTATAAAGATATCCATAGCGAAAAAAAGTTAAAAATATATGCTAATGATTATATGTATTTTTATGATATAAAAAATTCAAAAATTTATAAAGCATTAGTGAATGATAGAGAGAAAATCCATTTTAATAATGAGAAATTTAGTGGATTTTATACTATTTTATATGCTTATGTTAGAGTATATTTAGAAAATGAAAATATTTATATGCAAATAGATGATTTAAATCATAACAAACGATCTTTTTTACTAGCTCAAAATATTTCAAAGCTTATTTTCAAGCAAGATGATAAGGCGCTAAAAGTTTTAATATGCGATAAAAGTAAAAATGAATGTTTATCTAAGTGGATGTTTTTATGAAAAAATCGTTTGCTATGGTTTATACAATATCTTTTATTTTATTTATCTCTTTTGTTATGGTATTTGTAATAAAAATTTCTTCATATTCTCCAAGAATTATGAAAGATTTAACTCTTTATACTCAAGGAAAGATTTTGCTTTATGATACAAAAGAGCTTTCTAAATATTTTTTATATCAAGCCTATTTAGAGGGTAAAGAATGTTTAAATGAATATAATTTTGAATATAATAATATAAAAATACGAATTGATTATGCTTATCCTTTGGGTGAGTGTAAAGAATATAAATTGATAGCAAATGATGCTAATGCAAAAAGCATTATAGCTGTAAATATTAGTGTGTTGCTAAATGGCAATAAAGCGGTAAATGAAGAAGTGTTTTTACAAAAAAGTTTTTTTGTTTATCCTAAATTAGATTGAATGTAAGTTTGAACTCCAATAGCTATCATTTTTACCCCCATAGCCATAATAAAAACTAAAGCAATACGTGAAAAAACATAAAGTACAAGCTTTCCTATGACTTTTTCAATGGTAGCTGAAAAGTGAAATAAAGCAAAAATAAAAGCAAAGGTAAGTAGTACAGAAGCTATAGCTATAGCTAAATTTTGATCTTCTGAAATAACCACTATCGTTGAAAGTGTTCCAGGTCCTACTAGCATAGGAAATGCCATTGGAACTATACTTTTTTTCAATAATTCTTTATGACTTAATCCTTGATAATGTTGAAATTGAGAACTTGATGGAGTAAAAAGTAAGTTTTTAGTACTCATAATGATTAAAATCAAACCACCCGCAACTCGTAAATCATTAATATCTATTTTAAATAAATATTTCATAATAAACGGTCCAGAAAGTAAAAAAACTAAAACAATACAAAATGCAGTATAAATGATATTTCTAAAAAGTTTTTTTCTCGTATCAGCATCTAAGCCCTCAGTCATTGCGATAAATTGTGGAAGATTTCCAAAAGGATTTAAGACTGCTATAATAGCAACAGAAGCAAGTAAAATAGCATAAATTTCAGATTCTATATCTGAAAACATAAGACAACCTTTTATTTTCCCAAGCTTTTAAGCTTGGGATTGATTTAATAATTATAGTCCTTCAAAAGGATTAGTAACAACTTCTTTTCTATCTACGATATAAGGGATAAGTGCTACATGTCTTGCGCGTTTAATAGCAACTTCAACCATTTCTTGGTGTTTTTTGCTAGTACCTGTTAAACGGCGTGGCATGATTTTAAATCTTTCTGATAAAGCATGTTTTAACAATGCTGTATCTTTATAGTCTATAAAATCAACTTTAGCTTCTGTATATTTGCAATATTTACGTGAATATTTTCTTTTTTCTGCCATGTTTTTTCCTTTAAAATGGTAATTCTGTATCATCATATTTATCAATATCAATTTCCTTCATAGGAGCTTCCTTTTGAGGATTTTGATAAGTATTAGATGGGTTTGTTCTAGTTTGTACTTGAGCATAAGGATCAAAACTTTGTTGTTTGTTAAAATTCTGATTATAGCCATAATTTTGATTGTCAAAATTGTTTTGTTGGTTATTTTGTACAGTTGAACCTAACATTTCTAAATTCTCAACTTGAATACTGTGTTTTGATCTATTTTGTCCATTTTGATCGCTCCACTGCTCAAATCTCAAACGACCTTCAATTAAAACTTTACTACCTTTGTTAAGGTATTGATTAGCAATCTCTGCTGTTCTACCAAAAAAACTAATGTCGATAAAGCAGGTTTCTTCTCTTTTTTCTCCTGTATTTGTACTAAATCTTCTTGTTACAGCTATAGCAGAAGAGCCTATTGCGCTACCTGATGGAGCATAGCGCATCTCTATATCCCTTGTAAGATTACCTACTAAAACGACTTTATTAAACATTAATTAGCCTTCTGTACTTTCGCTAGCTTTGATTTCTTTTTTATTTTGTTTGATACCTTTGCTTAGTTTTTCCCAAGCTGCTATTTCTTTTTTATTTTCATATTTTACGATTAAAAATCTAATTACTTCTTCAGTGATTCTTAATACCCTTTCAAGCTCTGCTATTAAATTTGTAGGAGCTTTGAAATAAATCACAAAATAAGTTCCTCTTTCGTATTTTTTAATTTTATACGCAAGTTTTCTTGTTCCCATTGGAACTACGCTTTCAATTTCTGCGCCATTTTTTGTAAGGACTTCTTTTACGAATTCCAACTTAGCACTTACTTCTTCTTCTGTAAGTGTCGGTTTTAATATGAATAAAACTTCATAATGTCTCATTTAATTTCTCCTTATGGATATAAAGCCTAAAATTTTTAGGCAAGGATTTGCATAAAATGCAAATTTTATTTTACCATAAGTTTTCTTAATTTAACTTTTTAATATGGAGCTAAGTTGTAAAAGTGTTGCGATTAAAAACTCTTTTTTTTCTATTTTAGAATTCTTTTTTAATTCATATTCGCAATTACAAAGTGTCAAAAAGATATGTTTATATTGTGGTATTTTGATCATAAGAGCTTGTTTTTGAAGATTTTGTGCCACAGAAATAGGCGGGGTATAGCCTAAAATTTCTTTTAAGTCTAAATTTCCATAAATTTTAACATGTAATGCAATTTTAAAAAGTCTAGAAAAATTTGCATATAAGGCATTAATCAATGCTATTTCATTATGATTTTCTAAAATATTTTCAAGTTCGTTTCTTAAATCTTGTTTTTGCATTAATTTATCAAAAAAACTTTCAAAACTAATAGTACTTAAACTATAACAATGCTCTTGAATGATTTTTTCATCGATATTTAAACCACTAAATTTATTTAACTCATTAGCTGCTAAATATAAATTCTCATTAAAATTATAAAAAAGAGCATAAAGGGCATTTTGAGTGATATTGATATTTAATTCTTTAGCTTTTAAAGCTAGTAATTCCATACCTTCTTTAGCTGAATTTACCTTATAAAATCTACAAAAATTATTAGCAAAAATTTTCTCCGTTTCACTTTGTTTGGAGCTTTCATCATAAATTTCAAGTAAAAAATAATTATCTTGCGAATTTTGACAAAGCTGTAAAAGTTGCTTGAGTTCTTTACTTGGGATTTTCTTTTGAGTTTTGATTTCTAGCAGTTTTCTCTCGCTAAACAAAGAAGCACTAGATAAATAATCATAGGCTTGCTTAAAATCATATTCTTCAAAATAAAATCTTAAACTCTCATCAAAAGAGTATTTGTCTTTAATAAATTTAGCATAAAGTTCTATTTGGAAATTATCCGCTCCATAAAGTAAGAAATAATTAGGAAAATTATTACTATTAAGTAAGCTTTGGAGTTGATTTTTATACATTTTGGTTTCTTTCTAAACTAAAATGCTTGGTGATTTTGCCAAAAATTTTAGCACTAACAATATCTACTTCAGTGATTTCTACTTCTACATTTTCTAATAAATTTGCCCTTGAACCTATGATGGTAATCAAAGCTCCTTTAATTTCATCATTTAATTTTACTTGTAATGAACTTTGATTTTCTACTACCAAAGCCTTAAATCTTTTTCCTATATTTTCTTTTACCCATCTTGCAAATTTTCTATCCATGAAATGCCAAGCAACTTTATCTGCCTCTCTTTCTAGTAAGCTTAATTCCTCACAAGTGCTTTGTATATTTAAAAGCAAATAATTAAACATTTTTTCATCATTGTTGATTTTAGCTTTTAAAAGTCTATGTAAAATAAGATCAGAATATCTTCTAATAGGGCTTGTAAAATGGGTATACTTATCAAAACCTAAGCCAAAATGTCCAACATTTTCACTAGAATATTCTGCTTTTTTTTGCGCTTTGATGATGAGCTTATCTACTTCTTCTCTTATATTTAGCTCATTTGCTAAGACTTGAATGTCTTTAAATAATTCTATGACGTTATTTTTAGGATTAATATCTATACTAAGTGTTGAAAGATCAGCTAGTAATTGATCTATTTTTTTATAATCAGGACTTAAGTGATTTCTAAAAACTCCTATATCAATGAGTTTTGCTGCGGCTTTATTAGCTAAAAGCATACAGTCTTCGATTAAATTATGCGAGGCCGTGTCATTTTCAAGGCGTGTTTTTATGAGTTTATTATTTTCATCTAAAGTCATTCTTAGCTCTTGGGTTTTAAACTCACAAGCATTTTTTAATCGTTTTTTGCGTAAATTTTGAGTGATTTTAAAAACTTCATAAAGCCAATTAATTGCACCTAAATCTTCTTGCGTTTGTAAATACTCATCAACTTCATCGTAATTAAAACGGCGTTTTGAGTTGATAATAGCCTCAAAAAGCTCTTCTTTAATCACTTCATTATTTTGATCTAAGCTTATTTTAAAACAAAATGCTAATCTATCTTCATTAGGTTTTAGTGAGCAAATATTTTCACTCAAAGCTCTTGGCAACATAGGTATGGCAATATGAGGAAAATAAATCGAAAAGCCTCTTGATCTTGCTTCTTTATCAATGGCGCTATAAGCATGCACATAAGCACTTACATCAGCTATGGCTACATAAATGGCATGTTCATTTTTATCATAATAAATTGCATCATCAAAATCTTTTGCATCAATTGGATCAATGGTGCAAAAATTTAAATTTCTAAGATCTTTTCTTGATGGATACATGCTTGCATCAACTTTATCTCCATAAGCTTTTGCTTCATTTTCACATAAATTATCAAAAATTGCATTTTTATTAAAAAGTGCTAAGGAAATTTTTTCATCCACAAAATCATCATCAATATGCCCTATCACTTCAGTGATATTATTATCATGATTTTCTATTTTTAAAATAGTTCCTAAAGGCAGAGCTTTTAAGGATTTTTGAGAGGCTTTTAAGGCACATGTAAGTCCTGTTTGAATATTTACTCCAAGGACTGCTTCGCCGTATTTTTTAGTCATAACCAAAGATGTTTCATGGGCTCTTTTAAGTATTAAAATAACTTTAGCACTTGGGCGCTTTTTTTTAAGAGGGAGTAATTTTGCCACAACTATATCAGCATAATTTGCTCCTTTTAAATTTTTATTTTCTATGAGCAAATCACGCTTAAAAGCAGGATCAAAACTTTCTAAAAATCCCGTTCCATTAACAGAAATATCAATTTTACCAAAAGTAAAGCCATCTTTTAAATAGTATTTGTTTTTATAAAATTTAATAATATCACAAGTTAATAATTCTCTAATTATTTGCTTGTTTTTATTGGTAATTTCATTAGCATTTAGACCATAACTTAGTTGATTAAATAATTCTTTCATAAGACTCTTTATAGTAATTTTTCAAAACTTAAATTTTATCATAAAAGGATTAAATTTATATTTTTTAGTTATAATCTTTACTTTAATTTTAATTTTAGGAGTGCATAATGGCTGTATCAATTTATTATGATAAAGATTGTGATATTAATTTAATAAAATCAAAAAAAGTAGCTATTATAGGTTTTGGCTCTCAAGGTCATGCTCATGCTATGAATTTAAGAGATAGTGGTGTAGAAGTGATCATAGGCTTAAAAGAGAGTGGGCAAAGTTGGGCAAAAGCTCAAAAAGCAAATTTTATAGTAAAAAGTGTAAAAGAAGCTACTAAAGAAGCAGATTTGATTATGATTTTAGCTCCTGATGAAATTCAAAGTGAAATTTTTAACGAAGAAATTAAACCTGAATTAAAAGCAGGTAAAACTCTAGCATTTGCACATGGATTTAATATCCACTATGGACAAATTGTTGCTCCAAAAGGCATAGATGTGATTATGATAGCTCCTAAAGCTCCTGGTCATACTGTAAGGCATGAATTTAGTATAGGCGGGGGTACTCCTTGTTTAATTGCTATCCACCAAGATGAGAGTAAAAATGCTAAAAATTTAGCTTTAAGTTATGCTAGTGCTATAGGCGGTGGTAGAACAGGTATTATAGAAACGACTTTTAAAGCTGAAACTGAAACAGATTTATTTGGTGAGCAAGCAGTGCTTTGCGGAGGACTTAGTGCTTTAATCCAAGCTGGTTTTGAAACCTTAGTTGAAGCAGGGTATGAGCCTGAAATGGCGTATTTTGAGTGTTTGCATGAAATGAAATTAATTGTAGATTTGATTTATCAAGGTGGTATTGCCGATATGAGATATTCTGTTTCTAATACAGCTGAATATGGAGATTATATCACAGGACCTAAGATTATTACCAAAGAAACTAAAGAGGCTATGAAAGGTGTTTTAAAAGACATACAAAATGGAAGTTTTGCTAAAGATTTTATCTTAGAAAGAAGAGCAAATTTTGCAAGAATGCACGCAGAGCGTAAATTAATGAATGATTCTTTGATAGAAAAAACAGGACGCGAACTTCGCGCTATGATGCCTTGGATTAGCGCTAAAAAATTAGTTGATAAAGATAAAAACTAATTTGAAAACTATAAATAAAAAATACAAAGTGCTTCTAGCACTTTGTTTGGTTGTGTTTGGAATTTTTCTTTTTGCATTTGGAGCTTTGTTTTTAAAAAAAGAAGAAAATAAAGTTTTAGATTTCAATCAAACCATAATTCAAAAAGAACCATTACTACCCACAAAAGAGCAAGAAAATAATTTTAGTTTTAATGATATAAATTTGACTTTAGAAAATGAAAAATTAGAATTTTTAGATAAAAATATTAGTGAAATTTTAAATTTAAACCCTGCAAATACAGAGTTAAATCAAACTAAAGAGGATAATCAAACTTTAATTTTAGAAATAATAGATCAAAATGCAAGCAAAGAATTAATCAATAAAGAGCAAAATATATCAGATAAAAATGAGGATAATAAAACTCAAATCCTAGTGCAAAAAAATACCAAACCTCGTCTAGCAATTATTATAGATGATATGGCAAGTCACACTCATGTAGATATGCTTAAAAAAACAAATTTAAAATTAATCCCATCTTTTTTTCCGCCTGATAAACATCATCCCTATACAGCTGAGTTCGCAAAGGATTTTGACTTTTTTATGGTGCATTTGCCCCTTGCTGCTATAAAATATGACAAGGCAGAATTAAATACCTTACACCCTAGTGATGATATGCAAAAAATAAGCAAGCGCGTAGCTTTTGTAAAAGAGCAATTTCCAAAAGTAAAATTTATTAACAACCACACAGGAAGTTTATTTACTGCAAATAAGCAGGCTATGGAAAAATTATTTAGCGCCTTTAAACAAAATGATTTTATTTTTGTAGATTCAAGAACTATAGGAAATTCTAAAGCTAAAAATTTAGTAAGTCATTTTGAACAACCTTATATAGCTAGAGATGTTTTTTTGGACAATGAAGATGATATAGCATATATTAAAAATCAACTCAAACAAGCAGTAGAAGAGGCAAAAAAGAAAGGTTTTGCTATCGCTATTGGTCATCCAAGAGAAAAGACTTTTAAGGCCTTGGTGCAAAGTAAAGAATTGCTAAATTCAGTTGAGCTTGTGTATTTAAATGAAATTTATTGAGAATATTGAAGATTTTAAAAATCTTTTAAATCCGCCTTCAAAGATTTATTATAAAGGTAATTTAGAGCTTTTAAATGCTAGAAAAGTAGCTGTTATAGGTTCTAGAAAAATGAGTGTTTATACTAAAAATTGTCTTGTTGAATTGGTGACTTTGTTAAAAAAAGCTAAGGTTTGTGTGGTAAGTGGCGGGGCTTTGGGGGTTGATATCCAAGCAGCTAAAATAGCTTACCCTCAAACCATAGCTATATTTGCTAATGGGCTTGATGAGATTTATCCAAAAGCAAACACAAATGAAATTTTAAATATTTATGAAAATGCATTAGCCTTAAGTGAAAATGAAGGAAATTACAAGGCAAAACCCTATGATTTTTTATTAAGAAATAGACTTATTATTGCTTTAAGCGAGGTTGTTATAATAGCTCAAGCTGATTTAAAAAGTGGTTCTATGCAAAGTGCAAGACTTGCTTTAGGTATGAATAAACCTATATATGTATTACCTCATAGGAAAAATGAAAGCGAAGGAACAAATTTGCTTTTAGCTACAAAAAAGGCAAATTTAATTCATGATTTTGATGAATTTGCAAAAATGTTTGGAGGGCTTCATTATGAGCAAAGTGAAGATGATTTGTTAAGTTTTTTAAAACATGAAGACGATTTAGAAAAAGTTTTGAAAAAATTTGGCGATAGAGTTTATGAGTATGAACTTGAGGGTTTAGTGGAAATATCTGGAGTGAAAATAAGATCTTGCTTATGAAAACTTTAGCATTAGATATAGGCTTAAAGCGTATTGGTGTTGCTTTGTGTGTTAATAAAAGTATAGCTATGCCACTTGAAGCTATTATTAGAAAAAACCGTAACCAAGCAGCAAATGAGGTAAAAAAGTACATCAAAGAGTATGATATAAATACTTTAGTAGTAGGAATTCCTTTAGGTGGATCTAGTGAAGATGAAATGCGAAAAAGGGTGGAACATTTCATATCTTTACTTGATTTTGACAAAGAAGTTTTTTTTGTCGATGAGAGTTTTAGTTCTAAAAATGCACAAGAACTTGGCATGGTGAATTTAAAGAAAAAAGATGGCAAACTTGATTCTTTAGCTGCGTATTTGTTTTTAAAGGATTTTTATGGCCTTACTTGATTTAAATACAGCTTTAGATGAAATTTATACAAAAGAGCAAAAAGAACAAATCCTTCAAAGTTTTAATCAAGAAAAATATATTAATATTTTTAGAAATTCCTTGCTTGTTGATAATGATGAATTAGAAGAAATTTTAAATAATGAAAATATAGAATTTGAAAAAATTGATCTGAATTGTTATAAAATTCCAAGTATCTTCAAAAGCAAACTAAGCTCAATGAAAGCTTTTAATGAGGGTAAGTTTTATATACAAAATTATTCTTCGTATTTATGTGCTAAAGCTTTGGATGTTAAAGCTGGTGAGAGTGTATTAGATATGTGTGCAGCTCCTGGTGGAAAAAGTTTAAATTTGGCTAATTTTATGCAAAATGAGGGTTATTTAGCAAGTTGTGAATTATCTAAAACACGTTTTTTTACCTTAAAAAAAACTATGGAAAATTATCAAGTTAAAATTGTAAAATGCTTCTTAAAAGACGCACGTACTATAGGCAAGGCTTGTCCTTTGAAATTTGATAAAATTTTACTTGATGCACCTTGCTCAACTTTTGCAAAAATGGGTTTTGAAATCCAAAAAAACACAAAAGAAATTAAGCAAATTGCAAATTTGCAAAAAAAGCTTTTGCATTCAGCATTATTAGCTTTAAAACATGGCGGAGAATTAGTATATAGCACTTGTACATTTTTAAGAGAAGAAAATGAAGCAGTTTTAGAAAATGCATTAAGAAATGAAAATTTTAAATTAGAATTGCTTGATTTTAATTTGGTTAATGTTGATTTTATATGTGCAAAGAGTGATGAATTTGATTTATCATTTGCTAAAAGAGTTTTACCAGATGACTATGCAGATGGGTTTTTTATAGCAAAAGTGAAAAAATATTAAAAATCAATAAAATTAAATGTGAAAAATATTTTTTAGTTTAAAACTTAAAGTGCTATTTTTAGGTGCTTAGAAGGTAAATTCACACTGTGAAACTCTTGTGAATAAAACGATGAAATTTTGAAAACTTAAATTAAAGTAGTAGTAAATAAATGTAATAAAAAATATATTAAAGATAAATAAGCACGAAGCTTATTTATCTCTTAAGTTTAATTCGCTAATTAATTTAGAATAAGCTTGATAATCTTTTCTTTTTAGATAAGATAAAAGTCTTTTTCTTTGACCAACAAGCTTTAAAAGACCTAAGCGAGAAGAAAAATCTTTTTTGTAGATTTTTAAATGTTCTGTTAAATCTGAAATTCTTGCGCTTAAAAGTGCGATTTGAACTTCTGGAGAACCTGTATCTCCTTCTTTTCTAGCAAATTTTGCAACTATTTCTGCTTTTTTAGCCGAATCTAAAGCCATAATAGACCTCCTGAGCGGTATTAAAATAAAAATTGTAATTATAACTAAAAAACCAAAAAGAATGCTGAAATTTAAAAAATATGAAATTTAATATTTATCGATACTTATTTTTGATATAATAAAAATTTTTATTAATAACCAATAATATATTTTATTTATAACTTGAAAGGAACAAATGTTATTTACCAAAGCTAGCGAATATGCTTTATTATCTTTAATTCATATAGCAAAATCCCAAGAACCACAAGATGTAGATACTATGTCAAATGTCTTAGATATACCTAAAAGTTTTTTAGCAAAAATTTTACAAGCTCTTGCTAAAGATGCACTTTTGAAGTCTTACAAGGGAGCTAAGGGTGGTTTTGCGCTTATTAAGCAGCCAAGTGAATACACTTTAAAAGAAATTATCAATAGCGTAGAGAAAAAATCTATTAATGTTTTTGAATGTAGTAATGGAATTTGTCCTTCTCAAAAAGAGGATAATTGCAAAATTATGCCAGTTTTAGTGAAACTTCAAAATAAGATAGATGATTTTTTAGTTTCTATTACCTTAGAGGATATTATTCAAAATAATGGCTAAAAGAGATATTTTTAGCTTAGTATTGCCTTGGGTTGCTCCGCTTGTTGCACCTATTTTAAAGGCAAAAAGTTTAACTATAGTAGCCGTAATTATTGCAATTTTAGCAATTATTATAGTGCCTTTACCAAGTATAGTTTTAGACTTTTTTCTTGCTTTAAGTATTGCCATTTCGGTTTTAATTATTTTAATTTCTTTGTATATACCAAAGCCTACGGATTTAACAACTTTTCCAACGTTGATTTTGATCATCACACTTTTTAGACTTTCGCTTAATATTGCTACAACGCGTATGATTTTGAGTGAGGGTCATCAAGGTCCAGCAGCTGTTAGTGATATAGTGGCAAGTTTTGGTGAATTTGTTGTTGGTGGCAATTATGTTATAGGTATGGTTGTTTTTTGTATTTTGGTTTTGATTAATTTTATGGTTGTAACCAAAGGTAGTACAAGGGTTTCTGAGGTTCAAGCAAGATTTACCCTTGATGCAATGCCAGGTAAGCAGATGGCTATTGATGCGGATTTAAATGCAGGTTTGATTGATGAAAAAACTGCACGCGCAAGACGCCAAGAAATTATAGCCGAAGCAAATTTTTATGGAGCAATGGATGGTTCTTCTAAATTTATAAAAGGGGACGCTGTTGCTGGGATTATTATCACCATTGTAAATTTAATTGGCGGGTTTATGATAGGTTATTTTCAGCATGATATGGAGCTTGGAGAATGTGCTTCAACTTATACTATATTAACAATAGGTGATGGACTTGTTTCTCAAATTCCTGGGCTTATCACTTCAACAGCAACTGCAATTATCATCACGCGTGCTAGTAAAGATGAGGATAATTTTGCTGAAGGTTCTATTAATCAGCTTTTAGGAGAATACAAAACACTATTAATTGTAGGTTTTGTTTTATTTATTTTTGCTTTAGTGCCTGGTTTACCACATTTTTCTTTGGGTTTTATGGCTTTGGTGTTTTTGGGTCTTGGTTATATGATAAAACAAGTGCAAGAAGGTAAAATTCAAATCAATACAATTTCGGCTAAAAAATCCCAAGAAGTTGATGAGCAAGAGCAAGCTAAACCTCAAAAACGCAGTGAGGAAGAAATTTTAAAAGAAGAAGAAAACAAAATCACAGATATTTTAAAATTAGAAATTTTAGAATTAGAATTAGGCTATGGACTTATTAAATTAGCAGAAAGTGAATTAACAGAGCGTATTAGATCAACAAGACGCAATATAGCTCAAAGTTTAGGCTTTTTGATGCCAAAAATTAGAATTAGAGATAATTTACAATTAAAGCCTAATGAATATACTTTTAAACTCAAAGGTGTGGGCATAGCTAGTGCTGAAATTTATCCTGATAAATATCTAGCTATGGATAGTGGTTTTATAACTGAACCTATCGAAGGTATAGCTACTAAAGAACCTGCTTTTAATTCTGATGCTTTATGGATAGAATCATCTTTAAAAGATGAGGCAACGCTAAATGGTTATATTGTAATTGATCCAGCAAGTGTGATTTCAACCCATATGAGCGAGCTTATAAAAGCCAATGCTTCAGAACTTTTAACTAAACAAGAGGTTCAAAATTTATTAGATAAAATCAAAAATGATTATCCTATCGTAGTAGATGATTGTTTAAGAGTTGCTAGTATAGGTTTAATTCAAAAAGTTTTAAAAGCTTTACTTAAAGAGCATATTCCTATTAAAGATATGCTTACGATTTTAGAATCAATTAGTGATATAGCTGAAGTAAGTAAGAGTTTGGATATGATTATTGAGCATGTAAGAGCTTCTTTAGCAAGAGCAATTACAAATTTATATGTGGATGAAAAAGGGCAAATTAGCTTTTATATTTTTGATGCAGCTGCGGCTGCAAAATTAATGGAGCATGTGCAGTTTAAAGATGGTTCGTATCATTTAATGATAAATGTAGCTCAAACTGGCGCTTTAGTAGAAGCTTTAAAAGCTGAACTTGCAAGTGTAGCAAATACAAGAATTAAACCTTTCTTGCTTTGTGTTGAGCCGCAACTTAGAAAATTTATTGCTGATATTTGTTCTAATTTTGGTATTAATATTACAGTTTTAAGTTTTGCTGAGATTGCAGAAAATACCAAATTTGAAACAGAAGGTATCATAAAAGTTGATAATTTATAAAGGAAAAATATGAAAATTTATCATCTTTCACATACGGATTTAGATGGCTATGCTTGTCAGTATGTGCTAGATTTTTATTTTAAGAATTGTTATTTTTATAATTCTAATTATGGTAAAGAGATTAATGAAAATTTTAATGTGATTTTTAAAAATATAGAGGAAGATTTAAAGCAAAATCCTAATGAAGAATTTGTGATTTTAATCACAGATTTAAATTTAACATTAAGTCAATGTGAAGATTTTCAAAAAGCCATAGAAGGAAAAAAAATTAAGCTTTTACTTTTAGATCATCATCAAAGTGGCTTAGAATGTATGCAAAAATATCCTTGGTATTTTTTAGATGATAAAAGATGTGCTACTAAGATTGTTTATGATTTTTTTAGTAAATGTTATGGCGAAAATAAGGCTTTGTCAGAATTTGTAGATGTGGTAAATGCAGTAGATATTTGGTTGAGTGAAGATGAGAATTTTGAACTTGGAAAAGTATTGCTTGGTATGGTTTCTGGAGCAAAAGAAATCAATAGAGTAATGTTTGCACAAGAAAATATCAAATATCTTTTTTATCTTTTTGATGTTTGTAGAAAATACATTCATCAAAAAAATGCTCATATTAATTTAGATGATGATTTACATGGTTTAAAAAAATCTTTTTTCAAAAAAGAAAATGATGACACCTTAAGCAATTTAATTTCCAAATTTGTGGTAGAAAGACTAAGTGTAAATAAAGAAAAATTTAGTGTATTTTATAAAGGAAGTAAAGGTTTATTAACTTCAAATATAGGCAATACTTCTGTAATTGGAAATGATTTTTTAATGCAAAATCCCGATTTTGATTTTTTTGTTGATCTTAGTTCGAGAAAAACCTTAAGTTTTAGAGCAAATAATAAAATCGATGTGAGTTTGATGGCTAAAAGTTTGGTCAATGGGGGAGGGCATAAAAATGCTAGTGGTGGATTGTTTGCTGCGTATAAAGATAGCTCTAATTATGATTTCATAAAAGCACAATTTGTAGATTTAATTAAAAGCAAAGAATTAAAGGAAAACAATGAAAACAAATCATGATTTTAAAGAAGAAATAGAAAATTTACAATATGAATTAAGCATAGTTTTAGAGGCAATGCTTTTGTTTGCTGGGGTAAAAAGAGCAAAATTAGAAAAAGCAATTGGAGTTTATATTGACTGTATTGATGAGGTTTGTCAAAATACTCAAAAAGAAGGAGTTGATGAGATCTTAGAAGTAGTAGAGTACTTAAAAAATCATCATAAAGATTTATTTGAATGAAAATTTTTTTATTGCTTTTTGCGGGAATTTTTTCTTATGCAAATATCTATGAAGATTTAAGTGATTTTGCTTATAATAAGCAAAACACGCTAAATTTAAACTCAAGTCAAGCTTTATTTTTAGAATACAAACAAAACAAACAAGCTTGTGTAGATATAGTACTTGCTAAAGATAAGGCTTTTGTGGTTAAAATTTATCCATTGTGTGAAAATTTAAACGAAAAAAGTCTAAATGAATACTTAAATACGCAATTTATAAGCTTATACACTAAAGATTTATCAAAACTAAGAAAAGAAATTGCTGATATTAAAAACATAATGCGTGATTTTATGATTTATTATACCTTACATCAATCTTTTGCAAATGAAATTAAAAAAATGAGTAAAAATTATAAATTACAAGTGTATGAACTAGATGAGAAAAAAGGTGGAAAAATTCTTTACAAGGTTAATAATCACGCTTGTGTAGTTTTTGATTTATATTTAGATGAAAATTTGCAAGCTAGTATGCAAATAAGCGGAATGGAAAATTTAGATAAAACTTGTATGGAGTTAATCTCATCTCCTGATTTTAAAGACTTATCTTTTACAAAAGAAGGTATGAAAAAATATAAATTAAAAAACTAATCTAAAAAATCTTAAATAATATAATTTTAAAATTCTACTTAAAGCCATTTTTTTTCTTTCTATATTAGAAAACACATAAGCTTCTAGATCTTGCTTTTCTCTTAAAGTAAGATTTTTCATTATTATAAACCTTTTAAAAAATATTGCTAGACGCAATTATATTATCTTTTCTTTTAAAAAAACTGAAAAAGAAATTTTTATATATTATATATAAATAACTAAATAAACTTTAGTTATATAGACTAAATAATTTTAAATATTTTTATTTAAAAATAACTTGACATTATTATACTAAAGTTGTATAATTATTTTGTCACTTAAAAACATTGAGTGCTAAAATAAAAAACTAAGGTTTTATAGTGAAGTCTTATAGTAAAAAAGATTTAATTTTAAAAACCATCATTGAGACCTATTTAGAGGGTAATAATCCTGTGGGTTCTAATGAGTTAAATCATAAAGTTAGCATACCTGCTTCTACTATAAGAGTTTATTTTAAAAAATTAAGCGATGAGGGTGTATTAACACAACTTCACATTAGCAGTGGTCGCATACCAACTTTTACTGCTATGAAGGCTTATTGGTATGAGCAACTTTGCGAAGATGAGATTGTGATTAACGATCTTGCTTTGCTAGAGTTTTTGCTTGATAAGTTTGAAATTTATACCTTAGTTTATGGTGGTGATGAGCTTATTTTGCAAGATATTACTAAGGTTAATGATAAATTTATCATACTTGATTTTGGACAAAATGAGTTGGTTTTAAGATTTAGTCAAGATAGTTTAATTTTTTTACAAAGACTTATAGGACTTGATCTAAAAAGTATTGAAAATTTAGCTTTTAGAGTTGAGTTTAAAGAGTTGTTAGAAAAAATTGCTATGTTAAAAGGGGCTATGGTTTATTATAGATATAATGAGAGTAAAGCTTATCAAATTTATCAAAATGATGAATTTGCTAAGCTTTTATCTCCTCAAATTGGATTTTATTTTAACGATAAATTGCAATTTGATCCTTTATTTGAAGAGGGTTTTATGGGATTAAAGCTTAAGAGTACATTTTTAGGTAAAGAATCTAATGTGGTTTTTGCCGGTAGTGTGTATTCTGATTTTAAAACAATGTTAAATATTATAAAGGAGGCTGCGTGAGCGAAGAAAAGCAAAATGAGCAAATGCAAGAAGAAGCAGTGGAAAATTCAGAAAATCAAAACAATGAATTAGAAAAACTTCAAGCAGAGTATAATGAGTTAAAAGATACTTATTTAAGAGCAAATGCTGAATTTGAAAATATCAAAAAAAGAATGGAAAAAGAAAAAATTGCAGCAACAATTTATGCAAATGAAAGTTTTGCTAAAGATTTGCTTGATGTAGTTGATGCATTAGAGGCGGCTATTAATGTAGAAGCTAATGATGAATTAAGTTTGAAAATAAAAGAAGGGGTTCAAAACACTTTAGATTTGCTTTTGAAAAAACTTGAAAAACATATGGTTAAAGCAATAGAAGCAAATGGTGAGTTTGATCCAAATTTACATGAAGCGATGTTTCATGTTGAAAGCGCTGATCATGAAAGCAATCATATCGTTCAGCTTTTACAAAAGGGCTATATGATGAATGATAGAGTAATTAGATCAGCAAAAGTTAGTGTTGCAAAATAAAATTTAATAAAAAGGATAAAAAATGGCAAAAGTTATAGGTATAGATTTAGGTACAACAAATTCTTGTGTGAGTGTATATGAAAGAGGTGAGAGTAAAGTTATCCCAAATAAAGAAGGTAAAAACACTACTCCTTCGGTAGTTGCTTTTACAGATAAGGGAGAAGTTTTAGTTGGAGATAGTGCTAAGCGTCAAGCTGTGACTAATCCTGAAAAAACTATTTATTCTATAAAAAGAATTATGGGTTTGATGATCAATGAAGAAGCGGCAAAAGAAGCTAAAAATCGCTTACCTTATCATATCACAGAGAGAAATGGGGCTTGTGCGATTGAAATAGCAGGTAAAATTTATACTCCACAAGAAATTTCAGCAAAAGTTTTAATGAAGTTAAAAGAAGATGCAGAGGCTTTCTTGGGTGAAAAAGTAGAAGATGCGGTTATTACTGTTCCTGCATATTTTAATGATGCACAAAGAAAAGCTACAAAAGAAGCAGGACAAATTGCAGGATTGAATGTATTAAGAATTATTAACGAACCAACTGCAGCAGCTTTGGCTTACGGACTTGATAAAAAAGAAAGTGAAAAAATTGTAGTTTATGATTTAGGTGGTGGTACATTTGATGTTACTGTGCTTGAAACAGGTGATAATGTTGTAGAAGTTTTAGCAACCGGTGGTAATGCATTTTTAGGTGGTGATGATTTTGATAATAAATTAATCGACTTTTTAGCAAATGAGTTTAAAGATGAAACAGGTATTGATCTTAAAAACGATGTAATGGCTTTACAAAGATTAAAAGAAGCAGCTGAAAATGCTAAAAAAGAATTAAGTTCAGCTAATGAAACTAATATTAATTTACCATTTATCACAGCTGATGCAAGTGGTCCAAAACACTTAACTAAAACTCTAACAAGAGCTAAATTTGAAAGTATGATTGATGGCTTAGTTGCTGAAACTATTAGTAAGATTAACGAAGTAGTAAAAGATGCAGGGCTTGATAAAAGCGAAGTAAAAGAAATCGTTATGGTGGGTGGTTCTACCCGTGTTCCACTGGTACAAGAAGAAGTTAAAAAAGCTTTTGGAAAAGAGCTTAATAAATCAGTAAATCCTGATGAAGTTGTTGCAATAGGTGCGGCGATTCAAGGTGCGGTTATTAAAGGTGATGTTAAAGATGTATTATTGCTTGATGTTACTCCGCTTTCTTTAGGCATTGAAACTTTAGGTGGTGTGATGACTAAAATCATCGAAAAAGGTACAACTATACCAACTAAAAAAGAGCAAGTTTTCTCAACTGCTGAAGATAATCAAAGCGCAGTTACTATCAATGTTTTACAAGGTGAGAGAGAATTTAGCCGTGATAATAAATCTTTAGGAAATTTCAATCTTGAAGGAATTCCACCAGCACCTCGCGGCATGCCACAAATTGAAGTAACTTTTGATATTGATGCAAATGGTATTTTAACAGTTAGCGCAAAAGATAAAGCTACAGGTAAAGCTCAAGAGATTAAAATCACAGGTTCAAGTGGACTAAGTGAAGAAGAAATCAACAACATGGTAAAAGATGCAGAGCTTCACAAAGAAGAAGATAGAAAACGCAAAGAAGCAGTAGAAGCTAGAAATGCTGCTGATAGCTTAGTGCATCAAGTAGAAAAATCTTTAAGTGAACTTGGAGATAAAGTAGGTGATGATGATAAAACAAATATTCAAAAAGCTTTAGATGAGTTAAAAGAGACATTGAAAAATGCTAATGCTTCTAAAGAAGAAATCGAAGGCAAAATGAAAGCTTTAAGTGAAGTTTCTCATAAATTAGCAGAAAATATGTATAAAAAAGAAGAACCAAACGCTCAAAAGAAAAAAGACGATGATGTAATCGATGCTGAAGTTGAGTAAAAACTAAACTAGAAGCCTTGTTGCTTCTAGTTTAATCAATATATTTTTTACAATCTTCCTTAAAATAATTTCTATCAAATCTTGCAAAATTATCATTATTTGGTACTTTATAACATTCACTGAAATTTTTAGCCTTAAGAATTTTGACATAAAAACTAGGAATGGCTATGTTGTTTTTAATGCGTTTTGGCTTATCATCATAAAGTACTAAATTTAAGACTTCTAATTCTTTATTTTTCTTTGCTAAATATCTTTCTCTTTGTTCGATTTCATTCCAAATTTCTGCATTAATATCTTTTTTTTGCGGAGTTATGTTGCTCATTAAAAAAGTGCTAAGTTGAGCTTGTGGGGTTGCATTCATGGATTGATTTGGCACGACATGTCCTCTTGTATAACCACTTCTTAAATAATCCTCCCAATAAGTTCTGTATTTTTTAGGTATGTTGGTATCTTCTTGAAATCTTGGGCGTTTTTTGATGTGTCCTTGATTTAAAATTTTAGCTTCTAGTTTATAGGCAATAGCCTTAGTGCCTTTATAATTATAATCATAACAATTAATATAATAATATTTATCCATCAATAAAGAGCAGTCTTTAAAATAAGCTTTAAAGCTAGGATGTAATTCATATTGAGTATAAGCAAAAGAGCTTAAAGCTAAGGCACAAAGTGTTAAAACTTTTTTCATGCTAAAAGCTTTCTTACCATTTCATTAAGTCTTTTACCATCAACGCTTGCGCCAAAAATTACTTTAGCTTCTTTCATCAAAATACCTTGTTCTTTTAAAGAGCTAATTTGTAATTTATCTATAAGTTTTTTTAGCTCACTTTCTAATTCCTCATCGCTAAGTTGTTTTGGTAAATAAGCACTTAAAATAGCTGCTTCTTGGAGTTCTTTTTGTGCTAAATCTTCTCTAGAGCCTTTGTTAAAAGCAAGTGCTGCTTCATTTCGTTTTTTAATCTCGCTTGCAATGATTTTATATATTCTTTCATCATTAAGTGTGATTCTTTCATCAACTTCTATTTGTTTAAAGCTAGCATTAAGCGTTCTCAAAGTGTTTCTTTTAAAATCATCTTTATTACGCATAGCTTCTTTAATATCTTCTAAAATTTGATCTTTTAAACTCATTTTTTCTCCTTTAAAATTTGATATTTTTAAAATGCGCTATACACACACCTTCTCTAACACCATCATCAATCACAATGAGCTTTTGCTTATTAAATAAAGCAAAAAGTATCATTGAACCTGCTATGAGGTATTTTTTTCTATTTTCTCCAAGATAAATTTTAGCTTTTTCTTGTTCTAAATTCCAAATTTTTAAAGCAAAATCAAAAAAATCTTTGCGTTTGAGTATTTTACCATTTACACTTTCTTCTAAGTAATCTTTGTATTTTGTGTTTTGTTTATAAGCGCAAAGTGTGGTAGGTACTCCTGAATTTAATATGAAAAAATTTCCTTTTAATTTTATATCTTTACTAAGATTAAAAGCTTTTAGGGCAAGTTGTTTTAAATGCGCAGGGTAGGGGCTTAGATGAATTTTTAATTTTTCATCTTTAATACGTGCAAGATTTTGTGGATATTTTTTAAAAAATCTTACATAAGCACTTGGTTTTATGGTTTTAAAATGCATTCTTTCATAAAAACTAATGATTCCAAAATCATAACTTTTGCTAAACTTTTCATTTGAAATTTCACAAGAAGCACCGCCTAAATCACAATAGTTTAGGTCTTTTCTAAAAAGCTTAAGAGCTTTAAGACGCTCTTGCATACCTAAAATACTTAGTTTTGCTTCGGTTTTTGCATCGATTAATTTTACATCAAGTTTAAATTCTTTTTGAATTTTTTCAAAAATAAGCTTAGTATTTTTTGCTTTTCTAAAAGCAGCTGTAGCGACTGCTTTGGCTTGACTTAAATCATAGTTTTTTTCTTTTAAGATTTTTAAAGCGTTAAAAATTCTTTCTATGGCTTCATCGCTAATGATGTCATTTTGCATATTTTTAGCTGTCCCTATGATAAATTCTTCGCTTTTTAGTTTATTAAAATTCTCATCCATTAAAACAGCTCTTAATGTATTTGAACCCATATCAATACCTAGCACTAGCTCTCCTTAAAAAATTTAAAGTATAATAGCAAAAAACTTATAAGGAAAACTTATGCTTTTAGGGGTTAATATCGATCATATAGCAGTTTTAAGAGAAGCTAGAAAAGTAAATGATCCTGATTTGCTTGAAGCTGCGTTTTTGAGTGCAAATTTAGCTGATCAAATCACTATCCATGTAAGAGAAGATCGTCGTCATGCTAATGAGTTTGATTTAGAAAATATCTTAAAATATTGCAAGTGTGTAGTGAATTTAGAATGCTCTATTGATATGATAGAGTATGCTTTAAAATACAAACCCTCACGCGTTACTTTAGTGCCTGAAAAAAGACAAGAACTTACAACAGAAGGTGGTTTAAATTTAGATAATGAAAAACTACAAGAAGCTATTAATGTTTTAAAGCAAGAGCAAATCGAAGTTTCTTTATTTATTGATCCAAATTTAGAAGATATTAAAAAATCATCTTCTTTAAATGCTGATTTTATAGAGCTTCATACAGGTTTGTATGCTAATATTTATAATGCACTATATACTAATATCAATCAAACTTCTTATGCATTGCCTGAATTAATTTTAAGTAAAAATGAACTCAAAAAGCTTTTGGAAAATGAACTCCAAAGATTAAAACAAAGTGCAAGTTTGGCTAAGGATTTAAATTTAAGAGTGGCAGCTGGACATGGGCTTAATTATAAAAATGTAAAAAATATCGTAGATATTTTAGAAATAGAAGAGTTAAATATAGGCCAAAGTATAGTAGCAAGATCGGTTTTTGTGGGCTTAGAAAAAGCTATATTGCAAATGAAAGCTTTGATTAAAAGATGAAAAAAATTGCTATTAGCATAGGGGATTTAAATGGCATAGGTATGCAAATTTTATTAGCTTGTCATGATGAGCTAGTAAAAATTTGCGAGCCTTATTATTTTGTGCATTATGAATTATTTCAAAAAGCAAATAAACTTTTGAAAATAAATCCTAAATCTAAAATCAATTTAGTTGAAATTTCTAATGCTTCAAAACCACAATTTGCTTTTAAAGAAGAAAAAGAAAATTTTTTAATTTATGAGTTTTCATATCAAGCTAGTAAAATTATTGATTTTGATTTTGAGTTAAATCCTGCGAATTTAGACGCTAAAAGTGGGGTTTATTCTTTTTTAAGTTTTGAAGGAGCTAGTTATTGCACACATTTATTTTTAGATGCTTTGGTAACTTTACCGATTAATAAAAAGACTTGGCAAATAGGGGGAGTGAACTATAAAGGTCATACTGAGGCATTAAGAGATTTTTTCAAACAAGATGCTATTATGATGTTAGGGTGTGATGAGCTTTTTGTGGCTTTATATACTGAGCATATGGCTTTAAGAGATGTTTTTAAAGAGATTAAGGCTTTTGAGCTTGCGCAATTTTTAATTAATTTTTATCAATGCACTTTATTTGAGAAAATCGGTGTTTTAAGTTTTAACCCTCATGCAAGTGATAATGGTGTAATAGGTGGAGAAGAAGAGCAGGAAATAAAAAAAGCTATAAGAATGGCAAATGTATTTTTAAAAGATTGTGCGTTAAATTTGCAAAATTTAGAAAATGAAGATTTTTTAAGTCAAAAAGAAAAAGAACTCTCTTATAAGGAAAATATTTATTTAAGTGAGCCTTTGGTGGCTGATAGTGCTTTTACTCCTTTTGCGTTAAGTAAATGCAAGTATTTGGTGAGTATGTACCATGATGTAGGCTTGGCACCTTTAAAGGCTTTGTATTTTGAAAAAAGTATTAATGTGAGTTTAAATTTACCTATAATTCGCACTAGCGTTGATCATGGAACAGCTTATGATAGGGCATATAAAAATGAAAAAATTAATTTACAAAGTTATATGCAAGCAGTGAAATCTGCTTTGCAATTTTTAAAAATCAAAGAAAAAACTAAGTAAAAGTTACTAAAATTAATTCATTAAAATAAATTCTTAAGGAGAATGCTTGAGTAAAGATAATGCTATTGCATTTTTTATTTTTATTGTGAGTGTTTTATGCTTTTTTGTTTGGGGATATAATTATATTCCTAATAATTCCATGATATTATTTATTCTTGCTAGTGTATTTGGTATTTTCATGGCCTTTAATGTTGGTGGTAATGATGTAGCAAATTCATTTGGTACTAGCGTGGGAGCTAAAACTGTTACTATAAAACAAGCTTTGATTATTGCAGCGGTATTTGAATTAAGTGGGGCTGTATTTGCAGGGGGAGAAGTAACAAATACTATAAGAAGTGGTATAGTAGTTTTACCTGATGGAATTAATCCTATGGTGTTTGTATGCGTAATGCTCTCAGCTTTGCTAAGTTCAGGAATTTGGCTTTTTGTGGCGACTAAAAAAGGACTTCCAGTTTCTACTACTCATAGTATTATAGGAGGTATTGTAGGTTCAAGTATTGCTATGGGCTTTGTATTTTTTGATCAAGATCAAGCATTATCTATGGTAAATTGGAATGGTATTTATAAAATAGCTATGAGTTGGATTATTTCGCCTTTGCTTGGCGGGCTTGTGGCGTATTTAATTTATGCTTATATTTATAAAAAAATCCTAAAGCCATCAGAAGAAATAACTCTTGTAGTAAAAGAAATCAAAAAAGAAAAAAAAGCATTTAAAGAAGAATATTTTAAAAATTTAAAAAACAAAAGTCAAGAAGAGCAAATCAAAGAACTTAGTGCTATTGTTTTAGATGATGATGAAAAAAGAAGTGAATATAAGTTAAAAATCAAAGAATTAAAAGAAAAAGAAAAAAACATAGATGTTTTCTCAAGAATGAAATTTCACGTTCCTTTAATAGCAGGTGTAGGTGCATTGACTATTGCTTCCATGTTTTTGTTTAAGGGTTTAAATAATGTTTCTACTTTAGATGTAATGCAAAATTTATGGATAGTATCGATTATCTCTATTTTTGCTTATATTGTTACTTTGGCAGTTGTGAGATTGATGAAAAAAACGCAGGTTAATAAGACTATAGAAAAGATTTTTTCATGGTTTCAAATTTTTACTGCTTCAAGTTTTGCTTTTTCGCATGGAGCTAATGATATAGCTAATGCTCTTGGACCATTTGCTGCTATTTTAGATGTACTTAAAAATAACACCATTAATCCTAGCTCACCAGTGCCTTTTGCTGTAATGCTTATGTTTGGTATAGCTTTGGTTATTGGACTTTGGTTTTTAGGTAAAGAAGTTATTCAAACTGTGGGTTCAAAACTTGCCGAAATTAAACCAACAACAGGCTTTAGTGCTGAACTTGGCGCAAGTGTTGTTATACTTTTAGCTACCCAACTTGGAATTCCAGTTAGCTCAACCCATATTTTAATTGGTGCAATTTTAGGTATAGGAGTATTTAATAAAGATGCTAAATGGGCTATGATGAAACCTATTGGTTTAGCATGGGTGATTACTTTACCGGTTGCTGGAATTCTTTCAAGCATTATTTTTATTATCTTTGTAAATACAATCTTATGAGTTTAAACTCATAAGATGTTTTTTAGCTTCATCTAAATTAGAACTATTGATAAAATAATCAATTTTTACGGGTTTTTTATATACTTTATCATAATATTCAAAAAGCATTTTTACACAAAGTTCTAAATTATTTTCTTCATAATTTTGACAAAGTCTTAATTTAAAATCCTTGCTGATATAAGGTGATATTTTTTCAACGCATTGATAAAATACTTTTTTATCCATAGGAGTGTAGTTTTTCAAAACTCTTTGAATGCGTAAATTTATATCACACTCACACCAAATTTTCTTAGCTTTTTGCATGCTATTGTATAAATTTAGCGGGATAGTTAAATTTCCAATTTGTCTACTTTCAGCTTCTATAAAACAAGTTTTATAAGTATAATCTTTTAAAAAATAAAACAATTCATCTTCAAAAGCTTTTTGGCTTGGTTGTTCTCCGTAAATTTTACCAAAACTTGATCCTTGGTGGTTGGCTAGTTTTTCTAAATCTAAAGCATTATCTAAAGTTTGGATTAAATCACTTTTGCCACTTGCTGTATTACCACAAAGACATAAAAACTCAATATTTAAATCTTTAGTAAAAAACTCACTCACATAGCTTCTATAGGCTTTGTATCCACCTTCTAATCTTACAACCCTATAACCAAGTTCAGCTAAGATTAAAGCAATAGCTTTTGATCTTTTACCACCCCTTGCACAATAAATTCCCACTAAAGAGCCTATTTTATAATTTTGATAAATTTTATTAATATGCTCACTCATATTTTTACAAATATAACTTGCGCCTTTTGCTTTAGCTAAGCCTTTATTTTTCTTATAAAGTGTGCCTATTTCTTCAAATTCATTATCATTGAGTGCGTAGTAATTTTGCGCAGATTTTATATGAGCAAGTTTGTATTCTTTGGGACTTCTTGCATCAATTAAAAGATCGAAATTAAATTTTAAAAAATTTCCAAAATCAACTTCTTTATACATAGTCTTTAAAAGCTTTACATAAGGTGGTATAAACTTTTTCCAAATCGCTCCCGCAAACTCTAGTTTGTCCTATGGTAGTGATAAAATTTGTATCGCCTTGCCATCTTGGGATTAAATGATAATGACAATGTGGTGCTATGCCAGCTCCTGCTGCGCTGCCTAAATTCATACCTATATTAACACCCTTAGCATGAAAGTTTTCTTTTAAAATTTTAACTCCAATACGCACAAAATGGCTAATTTCTAGCCATGTATCATCACTTAAATCTTCTATATTTTCTAAATGCTCATAAGGGATAATCATAAAATGACCCGGACTATAAGGGTACTTATTCATAATGCCAAAACATTCTTTAGTTCTAAAAATCACTCCAAGTTTTTCATCTTCATTAAGTTCATGCTTACAATGACAAAAAGGGCAAAAATTTTTATCTTTATTGTTAAAATAAACATCCCTCCAAGGTGCGTATAAATACTCCATCAACTCTCCTTTATGCAAGCATGTAGATTTTTAATATTTTTACTTATAAGAGCTTTATTTTTTGGTATCAAAGGTAATAGCTTTTCATCTTCTAATAAAAAAATTCTAGCTCCTGCTAAAATAGCATTATTAAGGTCACTTTTGCTTTCAAGGTAAAAAATGGCCTCTAAACCAAGATGTATTGCAAAATTATAAAGCTTTTTTAGTTGCATGGTTTTTAGCATTTTAGGAAATACAATAAATGCATCAGCCCCGTATACCAAGCTTTCTAAAATTTGATATTCATCAAAAATAAAATCAAATTGCACAATAGGTTTTTCATGATAGCGTCTAAAAAGACTTAAATTTTGTATGTCTTGATTAAGCAAAGGGCTTGTTGGTAAGATGATGGCATCGAAATTTTCATGATTAAAATTTAAATTTTTAGAATATAAAAAATGTGAAAGGCTTCCTTCAAGTAAAAGTGTATAAATATCTTTAGGATAAAAGGCATTAGAAGCTAGACTTCTACCTAACATATCATAAGGAAAAATTTCTTTTTTACTTTCAAGAATTTTTTGTGTTTTTGAAAAATGATTTTTTAAATCTATTGTTTTAAACATTTTTCGATGGCCTTTAAATGCTCTTTGCTTTCATCTGAGCTTGAAAATTCTTTATCATGCAGTGTTTTTTGCAAAATTTCATAAGCCTTTTTGCAATCTTTAAGTTTATAATACCCCCAAGCTAAAGAATCAAGATAGTAAAGATTTTGTGGTTCTTGTTCAAGCGCCCAGCCTACTAACTCTATACCTTTGGCTATATCAATATCATATTCAATTAAAGCATAGCCATAGTAGTTTTGATATAAAGCATCACTGCGCACATCTACGCTTTGTTCAAATTTTTTCATGATAGAGGCTAGAATTTTTGGGTCCGTGACTTTTTTACTTTTAGGATCCATATGAATTTCAAATTCTAAAACACCTGCCATAGAAAGATATTTTTTATCTTTGCTAAGTTCATAATGTTTTAAAGCTATTTCATAAGCTTTTTCATAATCTTTTGTTTGTGTGTATAAGAAAATTTTAGTATCAGGATCTATGTTATATTTTTGGGTTAAATTTAGAGCCTGAGTATAATTTTTTTCTTGTACTAGTAATTCTATCATAGCGTAGATGTATTTAATGTCATTGTTGAGTTTATATAGCTTTTCAAGGGTTTGGATGCTTGCTTTATAATCTTTTTGTTCTTGATAAATTTTTAAAAGTAGGGTGCATGTTTTAAGGGTGCAGTGTGAGTTTTTTACAAATTCTTCTAAGGTCTTTTTAGCTTGGTTGATATTTTTATTTTTGATATTAATTTCAACTATTTTAAGTAATAAATTTTCATGTTCAAAAAGCTTATAAGCAAGATTGTATTGTTCTAAAGCTTTAGTATATAAAGCTTTTTTGGCAAAAATATCGCCTAATATTTCATAATTTCTATAATCTTGTTCTTCTTTAATGAGTTTATAAAGTATAGCTTCAGCTTGTTTATAATCTCCTATTTCAAAAAAATATAAAGCATTTAATCTTGCAATAGCTGTGTGTTCTAAAAAGTCTTTAGAAGCTTTTAAAAGCTCATCTTTTTGTTTTAAATTGGCACTTAAGGCTAAAAGTAAAGCCTTTTGCAAATAAATACTTTCATTATTTTCATGAAATAAATTTGTATAAATATCACATGCTTTTTGAAATTGTCCATGCTCTTCATAAATAAGTGCTTGTAGGATTTTATCTTCACCTTTGGCTAAAGCAAGGCTTGTTAGGATAAAAACTATAATTAGTGAAAGCAAACCCCTATACATTCTTTTTTTAACTCCTCTTTGTGTGTTTTAAAATACTCCCAAAATGGAAAAGTTCTGCATTGTTTTGGTCTATGCTTGTAAATTAAACATTTTTTATACATTGTATCAAAAAAAATACAACGATAGCCATTTTCATACTTTGCTTCTTTAAAGCTATATTTAAATCCAACTTTGATGAGGTATTGTTCTTTAAAGGCTTCAAAGTTTAAATTTAAAAAACTAGCAATAGCTTCTAGTTCTTCTTTGCTAGCATAGATATACCCACTTTCTCCAGTGCAACACTTCCCACCACATTTTTCACAAGCACTTTCATCAAAAGAATAATCAAAACCTTTTTCACACATCATAGCTTATAGTTCCTGTATTTTTATAAATTTCACTAATTTTTGGATTTAAAACATCATTTTCATACATAAAAAGTGTAGGCATTATAGCGCATGGACTTTTGCTATTTTTTTTAATATGCATTAAAACAAGTTTTGCGTTAGTTTGTGCATTAGTATGAACACATTGAAGTGAAACTAGTTTTAATTTAAAATGTTTTAAATAAGCACAAATTTCATCTAAAAAACTTGCCTCATAACACATAAAAAAACTACCATTTGGTTTGATTAAAGTATTTATTTTAGCAAACATTTTCTCAAGTGGCATAAATTCTTGATATCTTGATATACATAAATGCAAATCTTGGCTTTTTTGTGTATTTTTTTTATAAAATGGAGGATTAGAGATTAAAAAATCAAATTTTATATCACTTTTATAGTTTAAAAAATCTTCACAAATGCCTTGAATTTCAAGTTTATTTTCTTTGGCATTTTTATAACTTAGTTTGATATTTTGCTCTTGGATATCTAGTAGATAAACATTTGAATTTGGAAATCTTTGCTTTATTAAAAGTCCTAAAATTCCACAACCACATCCTATATCAAGGATATTTCCTTTTAAATTATTTTTAGATAAAAAGTCAAAAAGCAAAAGGCTATCATTATTATAACGATAGCCTTTTGAGTATTGAAAGAGTTTTAGCATTTATAAAGATGATTGCAGATTTTAAATGAATCATTTAAACCCACTACAATAGAAGCTCCGTTTTTACTCGCTATATCACCTGCTACAAATAATCCTTTTATATTGCTTTCTTTGTTTTCATCAAAGCTTGGCACACCTTTTTCATCAACTTCTATAGAGCATTTTTGTAAGAAATCAAGTGGAGTTGAACCCCCAATAGCATAAATAATACGATCATAAATTTCATTTGTGTCATTAGTAAAATTTACTTTAGCTTTGCCATTTTCATCTTTAATGCCAGTTATATCTATGCCAAGTTTTGCTTTTACACTACCTTGTTCAAAAGCTTTTTGAATATCTTCTAGATTAATATCGTTTAATCTTGAGAAAGTTTCTCTTCTATAGCAAAGCGTTACATCGTTATTTTTAGCTAAATCTATAGCGTATTCTGCTGCTGAATTTCCACCACCTACAACTAAGATTTTTTCACCTTGGCTTGCTGAATTTGCATTAAAATTAATGATTTTTGTTAAAGTTATAGGTAAAGTATAGCTTGGTTTATTTGGTTTACCCATTCTACCTATGGCAATAACTGCATTTTTGCAAATATAATTTTCATTTGCGGTGCTAACGATGAAATTTTCTCCATCTTTTTTAACACTTTCAACTTCACTAGAAAGCTTTACTTCAAGATTGTACTCTTTGATAGTATTTTGGAAAGTTTCTATCGTACTTTCTCTAGTTCCATCTTCAAAATTTATATGCCCGTGATTTGTGCTATCACAACCTTTATAAGCTTTATCTACTCTTTTGCCTTCTTTGTAAAATTTTACTAAGGTTTGACAAATCGCATCAGCTTTTTCTAAAACAATAACTTCTTTATTTTTTATTTTAGCTTCTACTCCCGCTGCAATACCTGCAGGGCCAGCACCAATAACTACCATATCAAAAATTTTCATTATTTCCCTTTTTTAGTATTTTAATGTGTAAATGTATCAAAAAAATGATAATGAAATATAAAAAATCAAAAATATTTTAGTAAAATCCATTAATAAAATTCGAAAAAGGCCTACCTTATGTATAAGATAAATAAATTAGAAAATTCTATTACAAAATTACCAGAAAAAAGTTTTAAAGATTTAAAATTTACAGAAAGAAACAATTTGCAAGAATGGATAGCAAAAAATCCTAGTTGTTTTGGTGAGGATTTGCTTATTATACAGAAAGAATTTCAAGACTTTGATGGCACCAATGAAAGATTAGATTTATTAGCTTTGGATAAAGAAGGCAATTTGGTAATTATAGAAAACAAACGAGATGATAGTGGGAAAGATGTAACTTGGCAAGCACTTAAATATGCTTCTTATTGTTCTACTTTTAGCAAGAGTGATATTGAAAAAATCTATCAACGGTATTTAATAAATGAAAATTACAAGAAAAAATTATGCGAATTTTTTGGTGTTGATGAGGAAAATTATGATGATATAAGAATAGAAAATCAACATCAGCGCATTGTTTTAGTGGCAGCAAATTTTAGAAAAGAAGTAACTTCAGCGGTTTTGTGGCTTATTAATCAAGGCTTGTCTATACAATGTTTTAAAGTTACACCTTATGAATTTAGCCAAGAGTATTTTTTAAATGTAGAACAAATAATACCTATAAAAGAAACACAAGAATACATCATAAAACTAGCAAAAAAAGAACAAGAGCAAAACTTAATCAATAGTTCTCAAAAACAAAGACACAATATAAGATTTAAATTTTGGAGTAAATTGTTAAATAAAATTAAAGAAGAAAAATTTGAACTATTTTCTAATACTAAACCATCAAAAGACAATTGGATTAATACAGGAAGTGGAGCAGGATTTTGCCATTATGCTTTTGTTTTTAATAAAGATTGTGCTAGAGTTGAGCTTTATATAGATAGTAAAGATAAAGAAAAAAACGAATGTATTTTTGATGGTTTTTTAGAATATAAAGAAAAAATAGAAAATCAATTTGGAAAAACATTGATTTGGGAAAGATTGGAAGAAAAAAGAGCTTGTAGAATAAAATATGAAAAAGAATTTGACTCTTATGATGAAGAAAATTGGGATAAGATTATAGAATTTATGATACAAAATATGCAAAAATTAGAAAAAAGCATGAAAGAAATCATTCGTAAGATTAATTTAGAATTAAAATAAGCTAAAGGCTTATTTTAATGAGTTTGCAAGATTTTAGCTAAATCTTTAGCACCTTTTAAATCCACTTTGCCAGAACCTAAAAGTGGAATTTGTTCTACTTTAAAATATCTACTTGGTTTAAAAATAGCAGGCATAGTAGAGTTTTTAATCGCTTCACAAATTCCTTCAAAATCTTGCTCTTGGCATTCTACTAATAAGCATACCATTTCACCTTTTTTATCATCATCTAGCGCAACTGCGCAAAATTTTACTATATCTGTATTGATAAATTTAGCAATTTCTTCTTCTAAAGCTCCTAAAGATATCATTTCTCCACCAATTTTTGCAAAACGAGAATAACGATCTACTATATATAAAAAGCCATCCTCATCTACATGACCTTTATCGCCGGTATTATACCAGCGTATGCCATCGATTTCTTTGATAACTTCATCGGTTTTTTCTTTATTGTTTAAATAACCCACCATAACCTGATGACCACCAATGAGTATTAACCCATCTTCTCCATGATTTAAACTTTCATAAGTAGATGGATCTACTATGCGTATAGCGCTTCCTGGTAAAGGCATACCTACACTACCTTCTTTATTTGCACGGTGTAAAATCCAATAGTCAGGATCAAATTTATTTGGTAAATTTACACTTGCAACTGGAGTGGTTTCAGTGGCTCCATAGCCTTCAAAAATAGGTTTTTTAAATTTCATTTCAAAGGCGCTTCTTACTTCACTTTTGAGTTTTTCAGCACCTGAAACGATAATCCTTAAGCTTTCAAACATAATCGCATCAAGTTTTTTATTTCTTGCATAAATACCTAGAAAAGTTGAAGTAGCACACATAATGCTAACATTATTTTTTACTATAGCTTTTGCTACACCTAGTGCATCTGTTGGATCAGCATGTGTTATGCTTTTAATCCCTTCTAATAAAGGCATAAAAGTAGTTACAGTTAATCCAAAAGCATGAAAAGGTGGCAAAGAAGATAAGACAACATCTTCATTTTTTGCACATAATACATCTGAAATTTGGGCTATATTGCTTAAAATATTACGATTATTTAGCATTACTCCTTTAGGTGTTCCCTCACTACCACTACTAAATAATATAGCAGCTATGGCAAGGTTTTGTTTATTAGGCGCAAATAATGCTTTTATCAAACAAGTAGGTAAGATACTTACTAAAGCAAGCATAGAAAAGATTTTGAGTTTTTGTCTTTTAAAGTTTGCGATAATATCTTCCATAAAAATAATTCTAACATGCTCTTCAAATTCTAGTTTTATGCCTTTATTTTCTAATTTTTCCATAAATTTTCTAGAAGTATAAATTTGTTGAATTTGAGAGCTTTGAATGGCTTGATTTATTGCTTTTACACCTGCTGTGAAGTTTAAATTTACTACGATTTTATTTGCAAGTAATACGGCTAGATTACAAAGAGAGCTAGCCATGGAAGCAGGGAGCAAAATTCCTATACATTCTTCTTTTGGAGCATAGCTTCCTTGGGTAGGTTGTATATTTAACTCATGTGATCTATTTTTTATAAAAGAGCTAAAAACTAAACTTAAAGCAAGCATTTTTCTATAAGTAATACCACCTATTAAAGGATCAACAATAGCTATTTGACTTAAATTTCTTTTAGCACTATCTATCCAAGCTCTAGCTATAGTATGCATACTTTCACATTGAGATTTCCAAGCAATAAATGAAAGTTCAAAAACCTTTGCTTTAACCACTTCTTTTTTAGTGTGTATTGGCAAGCTTTTTCCAAAAGCAATAGCGATTTTTCTTTTGCTTATTTTGCGGTTTCTTGCTGAAAATTCTTCATCACTTCTTGAAAAAGCACTTCCCCAAAGTCCTCTAATATAAAAAGGTAAAATCACTCCATCTTGTTCTTCTAATTTTGAGCAAACTAACTCAAATCCACCTTTAAATTCATTAAGCTGTCCATGGCGTGAAAGCACTCCTTCTGGGAAAAGGCAAACTAAATTTCCATTTTTAATATGCATAGCAATAAGCTCTAAGCTTGATTTGCTAGAAGCGCTTGAAACAGGAATAACTCCAAATTTATCAAGAAAAATTCTAATATACCACTTAGAATAAATGCTTTTTTCCATAACAAAATAAATTTTTCTTGGTATAGCCATTTGCACAATAGCCCAATCTATAAAAGATATATGATTACCAAGTAATAATGCTCCACCTTTTTCAGGAATATTTTCAAAACCTTCTACTAATAAACGATAGCGTTGAAAAAACGCTATACTTATTAATAAACGCACTAAAGAAAAAGGCAATTTACTTAACACATAAATGCTTCCAAAAAATGCCACAGCGATGATAAAATAAAACAAATTTATCACTTCAAATTCAGCATAAGCAGCAAAAGTAGCTAGTGCTAAAAAGCCTAACATAAAAATATTTTGTATGAAATTATTTCCTGCTAAGACTTTTCCTAGTTCATTTTCTTTTGCATGAAATTGTATGAGAGAATTTAAAGGTATGATAAAAAATGCCCCGCTTAAACCAAAAATAAAAAACACTACACTATAACTTAGTAAGTTTTCTAAAAACGACATTAAAATACTCATTAGAAAAATTCCTAAGGCACCTAGTGGTATAAGACCTAATTCGATGTAATTTTTAGAAAACTTACCACTAATAAGCGATCCTATAATCACTCCTATGCCAGAAAAAGCTAAAGAGCATTGTACATAAAAGGTATTTTCTATGAAAAGATCATTTTTTGCATATACAGGAAAACTCACTAAGTAAAGTTGTGATATGGCCCAAAAAAGTGAAATTCCTACAATGCAAAGCCAAATGATTTTATGAGAAAATATTGTTTTTAAATTAGAGGCTAAAAGTTTTCCTTGGAAATATTGTTTTTTGTCAAAACTTAAACTTTTATCTTCTTCTTTTAAACAAGGAAGTTTATAAGCTAAAAAAAGTTCTAATAAAGCAAAAGCTATTAATACAAAACCCAAAGGTGCAATTTGTATTAAAATATCTGAAGGAGTGTTAAAATTTGGATCAAAAAGCATTTCAAAGCTTAGAGAAAATACTGCCATACCCGCTAAAATAGCCACAATACTTACTGCATTTACTGCTCCATTTCCCATAGCTAAAAGCTCTTTTCCTACTAATTCTTTTATAAAACCATATTTTGCAGGAGAGTATAAGGCAGATTGTACTCCCATGATAAAAGTCATTACAAAAGCAAGCCAAAATGCTCCAATATAATAACACAAACAAATAATACAAGTTAATATTACTGAAAATAATGCAGATATTTTCATAATTTTATTTTTAGGAAATTTATCTGCTAAGAATCCAGAAGGCGAAAGCATAAGGATGAAAGGTAAAAGCATCAAAGCATTGACAATAGCGGTTAAAAAAAGTTGGGTGCTATCTTCATAAAATTTATAGATAGTGTTTTGTATAATGATTTTGTGTCCTAAATCTACAAAAGCATTAATAAAAGCTACTGCTAAAAATGGCAATACGCCAAAAATCTTTAAGAAATTTCCTTGCATTTAAAACTCCATTTTATTTTAAAAATATTATTCTATTATATAAAATTTAAATGGAGTTTTGATATTTGATTAATCTTTAAATTCTACCACTTCATCAAATGCAAAACGAGCTTTTTTTGTGCTAATATTTTCTTGGGTATGTCCTAAAGTAATGAGCATAGATACTCTTTGTTTAGCGGTGTCTAAATTTAAATATTGATTGATTTTATCTTTATCAAAACCACCGATAATACATGAGCCCAAATTTAAACTATAAGCAGCATTGATAATATTTGCAATAGCAAGATAACTTTGTTCTTTGGCATAAATAAAACTTTGTTCTAAATCCATTGCATCTAAAAATGGCTTATAAGTTTGCAAGCGTTTGTTTAATTCTTCTTGACTTAAACCTCTCTTTTTTAGTTTTTCTTCAAAATAATCTTTAAAATCAGCCCTTGAAATTACAACTATAATAGCAGCGCAATTTGCTACATGGCTTTGATTGCTAGCTATTTTAGCAATTTCTTTTTTATGTTCATCTTTTTGAAAAACTAAGAATTTCCAAGGTTCAAGTCCTAAGGAGCTAGGAGATAATCTAGCACATTCTAAGATATATTCTAAATTCTCTTTAGAAATTTTTTCTTGGGTGTAAGCTCTAATAGAAGAGCGATTTTGCATTAAATTTAAATAATCTTGCATTATTTTTCCTTTTTTTGATTTATCTTATATCTTATAAGCTTTAAAATTGTTAAAATTATATTTTATTGTTACAATTTTATTTTTACTTCATACAAATGTTTTATTATATGATTTTTAAAGGATTAAAATGAAAAAAATAATTTATTTAAGCATATTTTTGATTTTACTCATTATAGGGGTGTATTTTTTCTTTTTTGCAAATAAGGAAGAATATAATTATCTAACTTATGAGGTTAAAAAACAAGACATCACTCAAAGTATAGAAGCAATAGGCGAAGTTTATGCAAAAACACAAGTTGATGTTGGTGCTCAAGTTAGTGGGCAAATTACTAAACTTTATGTAAAATTAGGTGATCATGTTAATGAGGGTGATTTAATCGCACAAATTGATAAAGATAAGCAACAAAATGATTTAGATATTACCAAAGCTCAGCTTGAAAGTGCAAAGGCAAATTTAGAAAGTAAAAAAATCGCTCTTGATATAGCTACTAAACAATACCAAAGAGAGCAAAAGCTTTATGCTAAAAAGGCTACCTCTTTAGAAAATCTTGAAAATCTTAAAAATACTTTTTATGCCTTAAGAGCAAATGTAGCTGATTTAAAAGCTCAAACTACTCAACTTGAAATTTCTTTAAAAAATGCTCAAAAAGATTTAGCTTATACTACTATAACCGCACCTAGTAAGGGTGAGATTATTAATGTAGCGGTTGAAGAAGGTCAAACTGTAAATGCAAACCAAAATACACCAAGTATAGTGCGCTTGGCTGATTTAAGTGAAATGGAAATTCGTATGCAAATAGCTGAAGCTGATATTAATAAAATCAGTGTTGGAAAAAAGGTAAAATTTAGCATTTTAAATGAGCCTGATAAAAAATATGAAGCAACTATTTCAAGTATAGATCCAGCAAATACTACCATAAGTGATGCAACAAGCAATACAAATTTAAACTCAAACTCAAGTACTAGCACTAGCGCTGTATATTATTATGCAAGGGTTTTTGTAAAAAATGATAATAATTTTTTACGCATAGGTATGAGTACAGAAAATGAAATTGCTATTAAAACAGAAAATAATACTTTAGTTATACCAACTTTGGCTATAAAAAGTGATACAAGTGGTTATTATGTAGAAATTTTAAAAGCCAATAATATAAGTGTAAAAACACATGTTAAATTAGGTATCAAAGATAGTTTAAATACTCAAATTTTAGATGGTATTAATGAGGGTGATTTAGTTATCATAGGTAAAAATAAAAAATGATACGCTTAGAAAATATACAAAAAAAGATTAATAATACAACTATTTTAGAAAATATTAATCTTTATATTCAAAAGGGAGAATTTGTAGCCATTATAGGACAATCAGGAAGTGGTAAAACCTCTCTTTTAAATATTATAGGCACACTTGATGAGCCAAGTAGTGGAAAATATTTTTTAGATGCATATGAAGTAACTAATTTAAGCAAAGATGAAAAAGCAAGAATTAGACGCGAAAAAATTGGTTTTATTTTCCAAAGATATAATTTGCTTAGTCTTTTAAATGCTAAAGATAATGTAGCCTTACCTGCTGTTTATGCAGGAAAAAACAAACAAGAAAGATCGCAAAAGGCTAAAGAATTACTTTCTTTTTTAGAGCTTGATCATAAAGAATTATCAAAGCCAAATGAACTAAGTGGTGGGCAACAGCAAAGAGTTTCCATAGCAAGAGCTTTGATGAATGGTGGTGAGCTTATTTTAGCAGATGAGCCAACAGGTGCGCTTGATTCTAAAAGCGGTAAGATAGTTTTAGAAATTTTAAATAAACTAAATGAGCAAGGACACACTGTAGTTTTAGTCACTCATGATAGAGAAATAGCTGCTAGAGCAAAAAGAGTTATAGAAATTAAAGATGGTAAGATTATAAGTGATAATGGTGCAAAAAAAGCAGACGAAATAAAAGCTAAGTTAATGCCAAAAGAGAAAAAAAGCTTTAATTTGCTTAAAAATCAGCTTTTTGAAAGTTTAAAAATGTCCATAGCTTCCATTGTAGCACACAAGCTACGCTCTTTGCTTACTATGCTTGGTATTATCATAGGCATAGCTTCAGTAGTTTGCGTGGTTGCTTTAGGACTTGGAGCCCAACAAAACATACTTGCTTCTATTAGTTCTATTGGGACTAATACCATAGAAGTTGTTTCAGGGCGTGGTTTGGGAGATATTCGATCAGGTAAAACAAGGCTAAATTTAAGTGATTTAAAAACCTTAAGTTCTTTGCCTTATTTAGAAGCGGTAGAAGCAGATGTGGGCAAAATAGGGGTAGTAACTTATAAGAATAATTCTTTGCAAGCTAGAATTTATGGAGTAGGGCCAAATCATCTAAGGCTTAGAGGTTTTGTGATGGTAGATGGTAGGTTTATTAATAATGAAGATATAAAAGATAATACTAATATTTGTATTATAGATGAAAATGCTTTGAGAATTTTATTTGATAATATCAGCGCTAAAGATGTTTTAGGTAAAAGTGTGATTTTTAACAAACAGCCTTTAACTATAGTTGGTGTTTTAAAAAAAGAAAGAGATAATAAAGGCTTTAGAGCTGATGAAAATACCATTAAAATTTACACTCCTTATTCTACTTTGATGAATAAAATCACAGGGGATAAACAAATAAGAGCTATAGTAACTAAGGTAAAAGATGAGGTAAATCCTGCTTTAGCTGAAGAGGCTATGGTAAAAATTTTAGAGATTAAACGCGGAAAAAAAGATTTTTTCACTATAAATTCTGACGCGATTAAAAATGCTATTGAGGAAAATACTGCTACTTTGACTTTACTTATTTCTTCTATTGCGGTGGTATCTTTGATAGTAGGTGGTATTGGTGTGATGAATATCATGCTTGTTTCAGTAAGTGAGCGTACAAGGGAAATTGGAGTTAGAATGGCTATTGGAGCTAGAAAAGAAGATATTTTAATGCAGTTTTTAATCGAGGCTGTGTTGATTTGTTCTTTAGGGGCCATTTTTGGAGTAATGCTTTCTTTTATTATCATTGAAGTATTTAATTCTTTAAATTTTGGTTTTACAATGATACTTTCGTTAAATTCAGTATTTTTAGGGCTTTTAAGTTCGGTTTTAATCGGAGTGGTTTTTGGATTTTTTCCAGCAAAAAATGCAGCAAATTTAAATCCTATTAGTGCTTTATCAAAGGAATGAGATGAGAATATTTTTATTATTTTTTATAGCCTTTTTTTTAAATGCTTGCGTAGGAGTAAAATTAGAACAAGTATCCCAAGATCAAATAAAAAAAGAATATTTTGAAGATTTTAATGCAAGCAAGGCTTGGTGGGAAAAATATAATAATCAAGATTTAAATAATATCTTAAAAGCTATTATTGACAATAATAAAGATTTAAATGTGGCAAGAGTTAATTTTTTAAGCACTTTAGCTAGATATAAGCTTTTAAATTTAGATCTTTATCCTACTTTGAGTGGAAATTTAGGTGCAAACATAAGAAAAAATTTAAACAATGGCGCAGAAATACATAATTTCTCAAATGGCATTGTGTTAAATTATGAGCTTGATATATATGGCAAAATTTCAGATCAAGTTGCTAGTTCTGAATTTTTAGCAAAAGCAAGCGAATATGAGTTACGCTCTTTAGAGCTTGATACGATTAATTTAGCAATTAATAGTATTTTTGAATTGATTTATTTTAATGATGTAGATCACTTGCTAAACAATCATTTAAAAAATCTTGAGCAAATGCTAGAAATTTATACTACTAAATTTGATTATGGTAAGGTTGAATATATTGATCTTTTAAATATTAAAAAGTCTTTATTAAACACTAAACAAAACATCATTGCAAATTTGCAAAATAAAGACTTAACACTTAAAAACATAAAAGATTTACTAGGTAAAGATGATGGATTTTTGATTAATAAAATGCTAAATTATACACTTGAAGATTTTTCTTTGCAAAAAATTAATTTTGATATAGAGTTAAAAATGCTTGCTTATAGACCACAAGTTCAAGCAAAACTAAATCAACTTATGGCTTCTTATAAGGATTATGCAAGTGTGCAAAAAAGTATTTTGCCTAGTATAAAAATATTGGGAAATTTAGATGGGAGTGATAAAAATTTTGATGAGAGTTTTAAATTTTTAATCTTAGGAGGTAATGTTGTTATTGACTTACCATTTTTGGACTTTTATAGAGTAAGACAAAATGTAAAAATTTCTGAATTTGCATACCAAGCACGCTTATATGAGTATAAAGATGCATTACAAAGAGCTATTCATGAGTTTAAACTTTGTTATGAAAATGATAAATACTATAATGATTTGTTAAATTTAGTAAAAGATATCAATGTCAATCAAGCAAAAATTACACAATTATATTTTGAAAAATATGAATTAGGGCGTAATGAGCTAAAAGATTATCTTGATGCGGATGCTTTGCTTATTAATTCACTTCAAGAGCTTAGTAGAGCGAAACTGTCTTTACTTAAAAATATTAATTTGTATCATAATATAGTATTGATTTCAGAGTAAAATAGACTTAAAAATGTTTCATTTTGTAATATCTTAGTAAAGAGTAGTGTTTATTTGCGTTGTTTTTAAAGTCATTTAGATTACAATTGATAAGTAAATCAAACAAAGGAGAGGTATGAAATTTGATTTTTATGCAACGCTAGTTACTATGGTTATAGTATTGCTTTTGGGCGTTTTTGTCATTAAAAGGGTAAAATTTCTTCGTGATTATAATATCCCTGAGCCAGTTGTTGGTGGTGGAATAGCTGCGATTATTCTTTTAATCTTACATAGTTCTTTTTCGCTAGACATTAAATTTGATGAATCTATGAAAGATCCGTTAATGCTTGCATTCTTTTCAAGTATTGGTTTGTTAGCTGATTTTGCTTCATTAAAAAAAGGTGGTAGAAAATTAGCAGTTTTTTTAGTTGTAGTTGTAGCTTTACTATTTGCGCAAAATATAGTTGGTATAGGTGTAGCAACTGCCATGGGACAAAATCCGCTTATGGGGCTTATAGCAGGTTCTGTTACAATGAGTGGTGGTCATGGTACAGGTGCAGCTTGGGCGGCTGAATTTATTAAAGAACCTTATTTGTATTCTAGTGCAACTACCGTTGCGATTGCTTGTGCGACTTTTGGACTTATTTCAGGTGGTATCATAGGTGGGCCTGTTGCGAGATATTTGGTTAATAAACACAAATTAGTAGTTCCAAAACAAAATGATGATAAAGATGCGATTTTAAATTTCCAATCTCCAGAAAAAGAAAGATTGATTACTCCATCTTCTTTTATAGAGTCTTTAGCATTGATTGCTTTATGTTTATTAATAGGTAATGCTTTATCTACTTATATCAAAGCAAATACAGGTTTTACTTTACCAACTTTTGTGTATTGTCTTTTTGTGGGTGTTGTTCTAAGAAATGTTTTATCAGCTACAAAAATTCACCATGTATTTGATAGAGAAGTATCAGTTTTAGGTAATGTAAGCTTGTCATTATTCTTAGCTTTAGCACTAATGACTATTAATCTTTGGGATCTAGTAACCCTTGCACTACCGATGCTAGTAATTTTAGTAGTACAAGTTGCTATGATGGCTGCTTTTGCTATATTTGTAACCTTTAGAATATGTGGAAAAGACTATGATGCAGCAGTTTTAGCAGCAGGACATTGTGGTTTTGGTTTAGGTGCTACTCCAACAGCTATGGTGAATATGCAAACTGTAACAAATCACTATGGTATGAGCCATATGGCATTTATTATTGTGCCTTTAGTAGGTGCATTTTTCATAGATATAGTAAATGCTTTAGTGATTAATGCTTTCTTATATCTACCATTTTTTCATTAAAATCATCTAGCACTAATTTAGTGCTAGATTAACTTTTTATCTTTGCTCTTACATAAATGATTTAAAAAACACTCTTTACATAAAGGATTTTTAGCCTTGCATGTATAGCGTCCAAAAAGCACCATAGCTTGATGAAGATAGTTTAGATTATCTTTAAAAATTTTAGTTAAGTCTTTTTCTGTTTCTTCAGGGGTTTTGGCTTTGCTAAGATTAAGTCTGTGTGAAACTCTAAATACATGAGTATCTACAGCCATACAATTAGCCCCGCACCATTCTATCATTACTACATGTGCAGTTTTTTGTCCTACTCCTGCTAGAGTTTTTAAATCTTGCTCATTCATAGGAATTTTACCATTAAATTGCTCGCAAACTGCTTGAGCCATTTTGATTAAATTTTGTGCTTTATTATTATAAAATGAGCAAGAATTAATCAAAAGCTTCAAAGATGATAAGTTTGCCTTAGCTAAATCTTGTACGCTAGGATAAGCTTCAAATAAAGCCGGTGTGATGAGATTAACCCTTTTATCAGTACATTGAGCTGAAAGCATAACACAAACTATAAGTTCATAAGCATTACTAAAAACTAATTCTGTTTTTGCCTCTCCAAAATGCTCTAAAAATAATTTTTTAATTTCTAAATTTCTTTTCATAAACTTATTGTATGTTAATCGGCTTTAAATAAAGTTTAGATATAATAAAATCAACAAAACTATTTCAAAAGGAAAAACAATGAAAAAAATTTCTTTAGTTGCTGCGGCTTTGTTAACAGGCTTAAGTTTAAATGCTGCGGTGGTTGCAACCCTTGATGGAAACAATATCAGCGATACAGAAGTGAATGAATTTTTTGCTCCTATGCTAAGAGGTGCTAAAATCACTGATTTACCAGCTGAACAAAAAAAAGCAATTATTGATCAATATATCGTTCAACAACTTGTATTAAAAGACGCTAAAGCTCAAAAAATAGAAAATGATCCTTCATATAAAGAAGAATTAGAGCGTGCTAAAGAAGCTATTTTAGTAAATATCTACCAAAAGAAAATTTTTGATTCAATTAAAAATAATGATGCTAAAGCTAAAAAATTCTATGAAGCAAATAAAGATAAATTCACTAAACCAGCTCAAGTGAAAGCTAAGCATATTTTGGTAACTAGTGAAAAAGAAGCTAAAGATATTATTGCTGAGCTTAGTAAGCTAAGTGGAAAAGCTTTAAATGATAAATTTGCTCAACTTGCAAAAGAAAAATCAATCGACAAAGGTTCTTCAGCTCAAGGTGGTGATCTTGGTTGGTTTGCTGAATCAACTATGGTAAAACCATTTGCTGATGCAGCTTTTTCTATGAAAAAAGGTACTATTTCTAAAACACCTATAAAGAGTGATTTTGGATATCATGTTATCTTAAAAGAAGATGCTAGAGCAAAAAGTACTATGAGCTATAATGAAGTAAAAGCAGGTATTGAAAGCAATATCAAAATGGAAGAATTTAAAGAACTTATGAATAAAAAAGCTCAAGAACTTCTTCAAAAAGCAAAAGTGGAATACAAATAATGGGCGTATTAGATCTTGTTAAACCAGGTGTTTTAAGTGGTGATGATCTAAATATCGTATATAATCATGCAAAAAAAGAAGGATTTGCTATCCCTGCGGTAAATGTCGTGGGGACAAATTCTATCAATGCGGTTTTAGAAAGTGCTAAAAAAGTTAATTCACCTGTGATTATTCAGTTTTCAAATGGAGGAGCTAAATTTGTAGCAGGGAAAGCTTGCCCAAAAGCTGATGTGCTTGGTGCTATAAGTGGTGCAAGACATGTACATTTAATGGCAAAAGCCTATGGAGTTCCGGTGATTTTACACACAGATCATGCTGCTAGAAAATTACTTCCTTGGATCGATGCTTTGATTGAAGCAAATATTGAGTTTAAAAAAGAAACAGGCAAGCCTTTGTTTAGTTCCCATATGATTGATTTAAGCGAAGAGGATTTAGAAAGCAATCTAAGCACTTGTGAAAATTATTTAAAACAAATGTCTGAGCTTGGGATTTCTTTAGAGCTTGAGCTAGGATGTACGGGCGGTGAAGAAGATGGGGTGGATAATACTAATATCGATAATGCAAAATTATACACCCAGCCTGAGGATGTAGCACTAGCTTATGAGAGACTTTCTAAAATTAGTGATAGATTTTCAATCGCAGCTAGCTTTGGTAATGTACATGGAGTATATAAACCAGGAAATGTGATTTTAAGACCTGAAATTCTTAAAAACTCTCAAAATTATGTAAAAGAAAAATTCAATCTTGGTGAAGAAAAACCAATCAATTTTGTTTTCCATGGTGGCAGTGGTAGTGATATAGAAGATATCAAAGCTGCGCTTAGCTATGGTGTGATTAAGATGAATATTGATACAGATACTCAATGGGCTTTTTGGGATGGTGTTAGAGAGTATGAACTTAAAAATAAAGCTTATTTGCAAGGACAAATTGGTAATCCTGAAGGCGATGATAAGCCAAATAAAAAATACTATGATCCAAGAGTATGGCTTAGAGCGGGCGAAGAGAGCATGATCAAACGCTTAGAGTGTGCTTTTAGTGATTTAAATTGTATCGATAGAAACTAAGAGTTTTATAACTCTTAGTTGATTTTCCTGTGAAGATTTTAAATTTTTAGAGCAAAATTAACAAAGGTTTATAAAATGGAAGTTAAAACAACTGATGATTTTTCTGATCTTGTATTGCCTGAGGGAAAAGGTAGTACAGGAATTGTTGCTTATTTAAAGATTATATTTATCCCTGCTATATTGTATATTTTAGTGCTTTTAGGATATTTTGGAAAGATTGATTTTAAAGTAGAATTACATAGTGTTGTAATGATAGGGATTATCTTTTTGGTAGCTTTGATCTTTGCTAGACATAGTGCTGATTATGCTTCAAGTATTTTTGAGCAACAAAAAGATGAATTTAAGCTTATATTAAAACGCTATATTATGAAGCATTTTTTAGTTATAGGTAAAGAAACAAAGTCAAACGCTAGTTTTGATGATTTTGCTTATGCTTATGTGAAAGATTTGAGAAATGAAAATTTTGCTTCTGTAGGTGCAGCTATTTTTCCTATGCTCGGTATTTTGGGGACTTTTATAAGTATAGCAATGTCTATGCCAAATTTTAATTCAAGTGACACAGCAGGTTTAGAACAAGAAATTTCAGTTTTATTAAATGGAGTAGGAACAGCCTTTTATGTATCAATTTATGGAATTTTCTTAGCACTTTGGTGGATATTTTTTGAAAAATACGGCAGCAGTAAATTTCAAAAACTTCTTAATCGTCAAAAAAATGCAACAAGCGATTTTTTCTGGTCTAAAGAAGAAATTGATAGAAAATATCTTCAAGAAAGTTTGCAACATTTTGAAAAAATAGGCACGATTTTTGAGCATGTGAGCAATGAGGAATTTTTTAAAGAATTAGATAATACAATAGATAGAAAATTCAAAGTTTTTCAAGAGCTTATAAATGCTGAGGAAAAAGCTGTAAGATTAAGCAGTGAGCATGTAAAACAAACTATGAGTGATTTGTCTAAAACCCAAAGAGAGCAAAAAGATATAGTTAAAACTTACAGCGAGATTGCAAATGCGGTAAATATGCTAAATTCGAACATAAAAGATTTAACTTTAAGAATTTCAGAGCAATACAACAGACTTTTGGATGTGAGTTCTGATAAGATTGTGCATTTAGATAAAAGCGTGAGTGCTTTAGATGAAAAGGTGAATAATTTTTCAAATAATATTGAAAAATATCAAAATCTTATGCTAGATAATCAAACTAAACTTTTCGAGGGCTTTAGGGCAAGTATTATAGAAGGTATGCACACTTTTAAAGAAGCTTATGAAGATGAAAAAAATATCGATGAAAAAATTTCACTAATGCAAGAATTTAAAGAAGAAAGCAAAGAATTAGATGAGCAAACTACACAAGTTATTGCAAAGCTTGAAAATCAAAAAGAAGATGAAAAAATAGATGATAAAAAATAATTCTAACAATGAAGAAAATAATTTTTGGATAGCTTATGCAGATTTAATGGCGGGCTTGCTTTTTATATTTATTTTGCTTATTGGAGCTATAGTTGTTAAGTATGTTTTAACTCAAAGTGATTTGCAAATCATAAAAGAAAATCTGCAAAAACAAGAAGAGCGCTTAAGAGAGAACAAAGAAGAATTAAACCAAAAAGAAGATATTTTAAAAAATCTTAGCCAAAAATTAAATAATACTTCAAGCACGCTTGATGATGTTAATAAGCAAAAACAGGCTTTAGAGGCTAACATTACTAAACTCAATCAAGATTTAAATTCAAGTTTGGATGAAAAAGATCAACAAATTTTTGCTTTACTTGAGAGATTAAACAAAAAAGATGAAGAAATCAAAGAATTAGAGCGTAATTTTGATGAGGCAAAAAGTAAGATCAAAGAACTAGGTTTAATCAAAGAAAATACCATTAAAAATCTTCAAGCTAAATTTGACACTAATATTACCTTAGATTCTAATACAGGGGCGATAGTTTTACCTTCTGAAGTGCTTTTTGATACAAATTCTTTTACGCTAAAAGCTCAAGCAAAAGAGAATTTAAAAGCAATTTTAACGCAGTATTTTGACAATATTTTAAAAGATGAAAATATCTTAAATAGCATAGAAAATATAGTGATAGAAGGTCATACAGATAGTGCAGGTTCTTATATATATAATCTTGATTTATCGCAAAAAAGAGCTTATGCTGTGATGAGTTTTATACACTCATTTTACAAAGATCCAAGATTGCAAAAACTTTTAATGGCAAGCGGTAGGTCTTATTCTGATGTGATTATGAAAGATGGTAAAGAAGATAAAGAAGCAAGCCGTAGAATAGAGATTAAGTTTAATATCAATACGAATAATGCTTTAGAAAAGGTTGAAAAATACCTTGATAGCAAGTAAAATTGATGTTTTAAAATACAAAAATTTTGAATTTTTACTCAAAAGAGATGATTTACTAGGTTATATCAATGGAAATAAGGCTAGAAAACTAGCCTTATTTGAAAAAAACAAACATTTATTTAAAAAAGGACAAAGGTTTATTTCTTTTGGTTCTTCTCAAAGTAATGCTTTAGTTGCTTTAGCTAAGTTTTGTTACGAAAATGATTTTTCACTTATTTTTGTTTGTGAAAAAATTAGTTCTTTTTTAAAAGAAAATCCCCATGGAAATTTAGAATTTGCATTAAAATACAATGTTGAGTTGATAGAAAATACAAATTATCCTACAAGAAGATTACAAGCTTTAGCCTTAAAAAAAGATGATGATATTTTTATAGAAGAGGGTGTGGCTATAAAAGAAGCTGAATTTGGATACCAACAACTAGCCTTAGAGCTTAGTGAACAGTTGAATGAAAATGTAAGTATTTTTTTACCCTCAGGTACAGGAACTTCTGCGGCTTTTTTGGCTAAACATAGTAAATTTAAAGTTTTTACATGTGCTTGCGTAGGCGATAGTGCGTATTTAAAAGAGCAAATTTTAAGCTTAGAGCCAAATTATGATTTTAATAATTTAACCATACTAAATCCACCTAAAAAATATCATTTTGCTAAGCCTTATTTGGAATTTTATGATCTTTATCAAGATCTAAAAAAAGAATGTAGAGTGGAGTTTGATTTGCTTTATGATATGGTGGGTTTTAAAACTTTATTAGCTCATAAAGAGCAATTTGGTGGAAAAATCTTATATATCCATCAAGGAGGCCTTGAAGGAAATATAAGCATGTTAAAGCGTTATGAGTATAAATTAAAAAATTCCAAAATAAAAAATCACTAAGATAATCAAAGGTATGATAAACTTAACATAGTAATACCATAGTTTAAAAATACTTCCTTTTAGAGTATTTTGATTAGAAAGTTCATAAATAGCATCTTTTTTAAGTACCCAACCTACATAAATACAACAAAAAAATGCGGTTAAAACAAAGAATATATTTCCACTAATAAAATCAAAGCTATCAAAAATATTTTTTCCTTTGATGATGGTAATATCTCTTAAAGGACCATAAGTAAGTATGCATGGTAAATTTCCTAAGACAAAAATACTTCCAAGTGTTAGATTAATAGCAGTATTTTTAGCTAGTTTAAATTTTTCTTCCAAAACACTGATGATTACTTGATAAATTGGCAAGCTTGTAGTAAGTGCAGCGATGATTAAAAGTAAAAAGAAAAACACACAAATTATACTTCCAAAAGGTATATGTGAAAATGCAACAGGTAAGGTTTTAAAAACTAAAGATGGCCCACTATCAGGGGTTAAACCTACGCTAAATAAAGCTGGAAAAATCATAAAACCAGCAAGTACTGCTATGAGGGTATTTAAAATTCCTGTATAAACAGAAGTTTTGATTAAATTCTCATTTTTCTTAAGGTGAGATGATAAGGTTATCATTACACCAAAGCCTAAAGATAGGGCAAAAAATACTTGTCCTAAAACATCTATAAACAATTTAGGAGTGATTTTGGAAAGATCAGGAGTAAGGTAAAATTTCACGCCCTCACTTGCTCCTTCAAGAGTTAAATTACGTGCAACAACAACCAAAAGGCAGATAAATAAAAATGGCATAAGGTATTTTACTGACTTTTCTATGCCATCAATCACACCTTTTTTTAAGATAATCCAGTTAATTATCACAAATATAGTAGTAAAAATTCCTATTAATAAAGGATTATTTTCTATGGTAGAGCTATAAAATTCGCTTGTATATTGAGCATTAATGGGACTTGAAAGATTAAAATCACCTATGATGATTTTAAAAATATAAGCCAAAACCCATCCACCTATTACCATATAATAAGCCATGATCCCAAAACTACCTAAAAGTCCCATGTAGCCAACACCTTGCCAAGAATTGGATATTTTAACCCCATCACTTGTTTTTCCGCCAAAAGCATCGACTGAATTTAGCATTCTGCGTCTTCCTATAACATTTTCAACCAAAATCACAGGAATTCCTATAAAAATCATAGCTATACAAAAGGCTAAAACATAAGCACCGCCTCCATTTTCACCTACTAAGTATGGAAAACGCCAAGTGGCTCCAAAACCAATAGTCGCTCCTGCTACTGTAAGGATATAAGTTAGCGTATTGCTCCAAGTTTGTCTTTGCATACTTTTTCCTTGCTAAATTTAAATAAAAAATATTTTAAGATAAAAAATAATACCATTATGCCAAATTTTTATTTATTTTTTTATCAAATTAAAGGAAAATCCATGCAAAAAAAGAAAATTTTGTTTTTAGGTGCAGGATATGCTACTTTATCGGCTATAAAAGCCTTACCTGATGAGTTTTTTGAAAAAGCACAAGTGAGTTTAATTAATAACAATTCTTATCATTATCATACTATTTTACTACACAAAGTAGCTTCAAATGAAGATATTTATAGCTCAAAATATGATCTTTTACCTTTATTAAATCCAAAAATTAACTTTATCCAAGATGAAGTTTTAAAAATTTCTAAAGACAAAGTTTTTACTAAAAATAATGAATTTGACTTTGATATTTTAGTATGTGGGCTTGGTTTTGCTAAAGAAACTTTTGGTATTAAAGGTATGCAAGAATATGCTTTGAGTATAGACAATTATGAAAATGCTTTAAAAATTAATGAAATTATATATGAGAAAATAAAAAATTATAAAACCGCCCAAAATGAAGATGATTTAAAAATCACAGTTTGTGGTGGGGGTTTAAGCGGGGTTGAATTTGTAGCTTCTTTAGCTAAAGAGCTTAAATTCTTTTGCCAAAAAGAGCAAATTGCTTATGAGAAATTAGAACTTTCTATTATTGAAGCTATGGATCAAATTTTACCTATGTTTGATAAAAGTTTGGCTTTAAAAGCAAAGCAAAGACTAGAAGCGCTTGGTGTGAAAGTATATGAAAAATCTAAAATCATAGAATGTGAAAAAAATGGTATAAGACTTGATGGGGGAGAATTTGTTAAAGCTAATACTATCATTTGGACTGCAGGGGTTAGAGGTAATAGTGTTATAGAAAATAGCTCAGATTTTCCAAGTGCAAGATCGCGTATAGAAGTAGATGCTTTTATGCATCCATTAAATGTTGAAAATGCGTCAAGATATTTTTTTATAGGTGATAATAGTTTATTTAAAAATCCTAAAACTAACACCCCTTATCCTCCAACAGCCCAGCTTGCATTAAGAGAAGGAGTTTATGTAGCTAAAGCTTTAATGGCTATGATTGATGAGAAAGATTTTAAACAAGAATTTTCTTTTGTGAGTGGAAATACCGTTTGTTCAATCGGAAATGATTATGCAGTTGGAACGGTTTTACATAAGCCAATTAGTGGTTTTTTGGCAATAAAACTTAAAATTTTTATAGAAAAACTATGGCAGTATCAGCTTATAGGGATAAAAGGATTTTTTAAATAAACATATAAGAATCATCATAAGCATGATTTAATCTAGCCTGAATACTCTCTTTCCATCCTTTTGCTAGGGTGGAAATTTTTTCTAATTTTTCTAAAGAATTTGAATTTTTAAAAGGATTAAAAAATAATTGATTTAACTCCATAATGCTTAAATTAGTTTCATCTTTTTGTAAAATTTTGATTTTGTCATTTTTGCCTATTATGCCTTCTTTTAAGACTCTATAATACCATCCAGTTCTTCCACTTTTGAAAACTTCTTGAGTGAAATTTAAGTGATTGTGTATGCTAGAAATTTTAAAACAAGGCTTGCGCGGTTGACTTACTTGCAAAATACAAGTACCTATCTCATGTATATCTCCACAACAAACATTATTTTCGTTTAAACCATCAATACTTAAATTCTCTCCCATTTCTCCAAAATTTAAGTATTTGTTTAAATAATTATTCCATAAAGTATAGTTTTGCACACTATTTGCAAAAACAACTTTTTCTAAATTTCCATGATGAATTTTATCAGCTATTTCATTATCAAGAATATAATCTGTATAAATTTGCAAAGAATTTAAATAAATATCCTTGATAAATGCTGAGTGAAATTTATTATAGTTTTTGATTTTGCCAATTTGCAAAGATTTAATAGAACTCATCAAGGAACTTTACTTAAAAAATCATTTGCATCTACATAGCCTATAATGCGTCCTTTTTCCTCGCCTTTGTTAAAAAATATCATCACAGGAGGTCCAAAAACTCCAAATTCTTTCATAAGAGCTAAATCTTCTTGGCTATTATGTGTTACATCTGCTTTTAAAAGCGTGTAATTAGCAAGCAAATTTTGTACTTTCGTATCTGTAAAAGTATATTCTTCTAAAAGTTTGCAGTTTTCACACCAAGTAGCTGTAAATTCAAGCATAACCGGTTTGGTAGAATTTTGTAATTCTTGCTTAAGTTCTTTTAAGTTTTTAATGGTTTTAAAACTTAAACTAGAGCTATTTTCTTTTGAAGCAAGGTTAAACTCAAGAGGTTTTAGTAAGCTTTTTGAACCCATTGAGCCGCCTAAAATTAGACTTAAACCATAAGCTAAAATTAAAATCATACTTGCTTTTTTAAATTTATCAAAATTAGTTTTTGCTTCATCAAATAGCCCCATAAAGCTAGCAAAAAATACCCCTATAATCCCATAAAGCATTAAAATGATATTTGCACTAAGTATTCTTTCTAGCATCCAAACTGCCATGATGAGCATGATAAAACCAAAGAAAATCTTTATCTTAAGCATCCAAGCTCCGCTTTTTAAAAAACTTCCTCCAAGTCCTATTAAAAGTAAAGGCATGCCCATACCAAAACTCATCACAAATAAAGAAAGTCCTCCTAAAAATACATCGCCACTATTAGTAATGTAAAGCAAAGCCCCTGCTAAAGGTGCAGCCACGCAAGGTCCTACAATTAGAGCTGATAAAAAGCCCATGATAGCTATACCAAAAACTCCGTTTTTGCCTTCTATTTTTTTATTGATAAAATTTTGAAATTTAAGTGGCAGTTGTAATTCATAAAGGCCAAACATAGAAAGTGAGAGCAATACAAAAATGCCAGCAAAAGTAATGATAATCCAAGGTTGTTGTAATAAACCTTGCACATTAGCTCCTGCAAGGCCTACTAAAGCACCTGCTATAGCATAAGCTAAAGACATAAAAAAGACATAGATAAAAGATAAATAAAAGCTATGTTTTTTAGATGGTTTATCTTTGAGTTTCATTGCAATTAACGAAGAAAGAATAGGTATCATTGGTAAAATACAAGGAGTAAGTGCTAATAATAAGCCATAACCAAAAAAAGTTAAAAGTGTGATAAATATATTTTGTGTGCTTAAATCATTGGCAATTTGCTCATCTTCATTTTGCTTTTTAAATTGATCTTTGGTTGATTTTATAGTATAAATTCCATTTTGTCTATCAAGTTCATAATTTACATATACAGGACGATAGCATAAACCTTCTTCTGAGCAACCCTGATAAGCTAGGGAAAGTTTTGCTTTGTTATTTTTAATAAAATCATCTAATAATAATTGAGGTATAAAAAGTTCAAGTTGGTTAAAGATTACTTCTTTGTTTTCTCTCGTTTGAGTTTGTGGGAAATTTAATAAAGAAGTAATATCATTAGAGTCTAATTCTACTTTGATTTGATCTTTGTAAAGATAAATTCTATCTGCGAGATTGATTTTTAAAAAAATTCCTTGATTGTTGCTATGGGTATTGAGTTTAAAAGCTTCATTGAGTGATAATACTCCATTATTAGCAAAAGCTAAATTGAAAAAAATAAAAAATACCGCTAAAAAACGCATTTTTCTCCTTGAAATTGAAAATTAAATTTGTTTTATTTTACTTATTTGTGGTAAATTTAAGTTAATAATTATCCTAAATTAAGGAGTTTGTTATAAACTAAAATTCCAATTTTTAACAATCTTAATATTTAGTGAAATTTAGCTGCTATTTGCTATATTTGAAATCATAATAAAGGAAATTTTTGAATAGTATTTTTTTAGTACACAATAAATTTAACGAGCATAAAAAAATTACTTTAAAAGTATATATGGTTAATGCTTTTTTGTTGGTTTTTTTATTGTTTTTATTTTTTTATTTATCTTTTTTAAGCGCTAGTTATAATTTTGATTTTGGGGCAATTTATGAATATAAAGACAAAATGATACAGGGTTTTTTTACGAGTTTTTTTATTAGTGTTTTGTCTTTGATTGTAGGTGTGATTTTTGCTTTGATTTTATGCTATATGAGTCTTTGTAAAATAGTGCTTTTTAATATGTTTGCAAGAGTTTTTATAGAGCTTATTAGAGGCACGCCTTTGCTAGTGCAAATTTTATTGATTTATTACATTTTTGCAGATAATTTGGGACTTGATAATCGCTATGTTTGTGGAGTGTTGATTTTAGCTTTATTTGCTAGTGCTTATATTTGTGAGATATTTAGAGCAGGGATTTTAAGTGTTGATAAAATGCAATATGAAAGTGCTAAGGCTCTGGGTTTGAGTGAGTTTGAAATTTATAAAAGCGTGATTTTTCCCCAAGCTTTAAAAAATATCTTAGCACCACTAAGTGGACAACTTAGTAATTTAATTAAAGACAGCTCTCTTTTAAGTGTTATAGCTATTTCAGAATTAACTCAAAATGCTCAAGAAATCAATGCTTTTACTTTTTCAACTTTAGAAATTTACATTCCTTTAGCACTTTGCTATTTGGTTTTAACTTTACCTATTTCTATGTTTTCAAGAAAGCTTGAAAAGAGTTTTTCTTAAAAGAAAAACTCAAGCTTTTGTTCTTTGAAAACTTCTTGCATATCTTTGAGGTATTTTTGACTTAGCTTATCAAAAAGACCATTTTTTTTAGATTTTAAAATAAACTCATTAAGCTCTTCTTTTAATTTGGTATTATTTTTATTTAAAGCTATGGCCCATTGCTCAGGTGTTTTTTCAAAAGGGGTAAAAATAGCTTTTGTTTGCTCAGGATGTTTTTTCCATGCTTTATAAATGCTCATTTGATCATAAATAAAAGCATCAGCTTTTGCTTGAATGACTTCTAAAATAGCTGCATTTTCTTTATCAAATACTAGGATTTTTGCATTTTTAAGATTTTTTTGAGCATATAAATGTGCACTTGAACCTCTTTTTAAAGCAAGGATTTTTCCTTTTTGATTTAAATCTTCTATGGAATTAATATTTGATTTTTTAGTGCTTAATATCGCTAAATTTGCCTTAGCATAAGGCAAGGTAAAATCTATTACTTTTTTTCTTTGTTCACTTATACTCATAGAAGACATGATTAGATCTATTTTTTGAGTTCTTAAAGCAGGTATGAGTCCATCCCAAGCTATGTTTTGAATTTTTAAATCATAGTTTTTTTCTTTGGCAAAGGCTTGTAAAAACTCTACACTAATACCACTTGGATTACCTTTGGTATCACCCATTTCAAAAGGAGGGTAGGCTAACTCCATACCTACGATTAATTCTTTTGCATGAAGTGTAAAAAACAAGCTTAGTAAAAAAAGTATTTTTTTCATTTTTTAACTCCAAATTTAGCCAAAGCTTTCTCATAATCTTCTTTTGTATCTATACCTATGCTTTGACTTTGTATTTTTAGCATTTTGATTTTTTTGCCATTTTCTAAGGCTCTTAATTGTTCTAATTTTTCACATTCTTCCAAAGCTGAGTTTTTCAAAGTGCAAAATTCTTGTAAATTTTTAACTCTATATGCATAAATTCCAAGATGGGCTTTAAAATTTTGTTTATAATTTGCCCTTTCATGAGGAATTTTAGATCTTGAAAAATACAAAGCATAATCATTACTATCAGTAACTACTTTAACCAAATTTGGATCATCACAAGCTTTTGCATCTACTTCTTTATAGCAACTACTCATAAAGCAAAGCTCATCTTCAAAAGCTTTTTGACTAAATTCTTTAAAATCTTTAATATTTTGTGTTTCTATAAAAGGCTCATCGGCTTGGACATTGATGATTAGCTCGTTGTTATTTAGTTTTAAAATTTGACAAGCTTCGTTGATCCTATCAGTGCCACTTTCGTGATTTTTACTTGTTAAAACTGCTTTTATATTATGTTTTTGCGCTATTTTTAAAACCTCTTCATCATCAAGTGCCACGCACACTTCATCAACTTCTTGCATTTTTTTAGCTGTATAAATAAACATAGGTAAATTATCAATCTCACATAAAATTTTATTTTCAAAACGACTTGATTTTAATCTTGCTGGTATGATTATCATTGTTTTATCCATTCTATAATAGTTTGTTTTAGATTTTCAAGTTTGCAAACTTGATTTTGCTTTTGTGTGCTTGTAAATAAGCTTGTGATATTTGGATGAATTTCTTGTTTAAATTCTTTTGCAAGTTCTTGCATGCAAGCTTGTTCATCTTGGCATTCTTTATTATAAATTGCTTGATACATACTTGGGGTAAATTTACTCCATTGTGCTGTGGAAGTAATAAGCGTAGTGGTGTTAGAATCAAGCATTTTAAAGCAAGTGCAAGTGTGAGGGTCTAAAAGTCCTAAGTGGCTGTATTGTTTGATATATTGCATGCACTCATTATCATTGCAAAAATCAGCTTCAAAGTCTTCTTGTAAAAGCTCTAGCTCTTTTTGGCTAAGCTCATAATATTTTTCATTCTTTAAAGCTTGCATTAACTCTTTGGTGCGTTCATCTTTAAATTTATCAAAAAGCAATCTTTCTATATTTGATGATATGAGTATATCCATAGCAGGAGAAATAGTCTTTTGTAAGCTTTTATTTCTTAAATCATATTTGCCTGTATTAAAAAACTCACTTAAGATATTGTTTGAATTGGAAGCAATTTTAATTTTGCCTATATTTGCCCCCATTTTTTTAGCATAATAAGCTCCCAAGGCATCGCCAAAATTTCCACTTGGAATGATGATATCTATTGTTCTATCGATTTTTAAACTAGCATAGTAATGATAGATGATTTGAAAAAGTATTCTTCCAAAATTAACTGAATTTGCAGCACTTAGACTTAACTTTTCTTCTTTTAAAGTATTTTTAAAATCCTCATCATTTAAAAGCGCTTTTAGAGCATTTTGCGCATCATCAAAATTACCTTCAATGGCTATGGATTTTAAATTGCTTGCATTTGAATGTGTCATTTGTAAAGCTTGAGTTTTACTTGTACCTTCATTTGGGTAAATGCAAACTACTTTTATGCCTTTTTTATTTTCAAAGCTTTTTAGCGTAGCAGGTCCTGTATCACCACTTGTAGCGCACATGATTAAAAAATCATCATCTTTTTTTAAGTATTCTAAAAGCACTCCAAAAGGTTGTAAAGCCATATCTTTAAAAGCTCTTGTTGGTCCATGGAATAATTCATTAATATAAAGCTTATCATTGATTTTTTTCAAATTAATAGGGCAGGTTTTATCATCAAAACTCTCATAAGTTTTCAAAGCTTTTTCAAAAACTTCAAGCTCTAAATCAAATTCAAATGCAGCGATGATTTTTAAGGCTAATTCTTTGTAGTTTAAATTTTTTAAAGCTTCATTGTCAAGCTTTGGTAGATTAAGTGGTGCATATAAAGCATTATTAGGTGCACTAGGGCTAAGTAAGGCTTTTGAAAAGCTTACTTGGTGATTTTTATCTTGGGTTGAGTGTAGTAACATTTTCTTCCTTTTTGTTAAATTTATAAATATAATCTTGCAAAACTTGCTTAAAGCTATCTTTTAAAACAATATCAAGATGGATAAGTTCAGTTTTAAAGTCAAAATCTTTTATTTTCACATAGTCTTTAAAGGTTAGCATCAAGGTATCACAATTGTGTTTTTTTAAAAGTTTTTCTAATTCTTCTTTTTTGAAAGTATAATGATCAGCAAAAAAATAACAAGCCCTAGCTTTGATAAAATGCTCATATAATCTAAAAGGCTTTGCAATAGAGCTTATTAAAATGGCTTTTTGATTTTCTTTTACATGAGAATAACGCACAAAATCTTCGTTTTCTTTAGCTATAAAATCAGCCCTTTTAGCAAAAGATTTTGGCAAACGATAAGCCCCACTAGGTAGGGTAAAATCAAAAAATGGCTCATCTTTACTTTGCAGTAAAATATTAAGTTTTTTAATATGAAATTTAGAAAAAGCATCGTCTAAAAGTATGATCTTTGCTCCAAGCTCGATAGCTTTTTGTATGCCTTTAACCCTATCTTCACTTACTATCACTCCGCTAATATACTTTGTAAGTGCATATTCCATAGCTTCATCGCCACTTTCTTCAATATCGCATAAAATTTCATCTTTATGCTTAACGATGATTAAGCCTTTACTTTGTCTTTTATAGCCTCTTAAGATGATAAAACAATTTTCAAACTCAGCTGCTATGGCTTTACAAATGGGAGTTTTTCCATTGCCTCCTAGGGTTAGATTGCCTATGCTTATAATGGGTAAATTAAAATCAAGTTCTTTTTTAAATTTAGTATTTAAAATCGCTATGATCATATATAAAAAGCTAAAAGGCAAAAGCAAAAAAGCTAGAGTTTTTTGCAAAAAATTAGGTTTAAAAAAATAGCGATCAAGCCAAGTCATATGCATTCTTTAATGTTGTTGGAGGTTTTCTTTTAAAGGCATTATTTTGCACACGCTCTAAGACTAAATTTTTTAAATTCTCATCAAAATTTTCCAAACTTTGATTATTTTCTAAAGCTTTTAAAACTTCATCTAAAACTTCATATTTATAGCCAAGATCTTCTTCATCGCTTTGATTTGGCCAAAGATCAGCACTAGGGGCTTTTTGTATGAAATTTTCATGCACACCCATAAATTTAGCAAACTCAAAAACTTCACTTTTATAAAGCGTAGCCAAAGGGTTAAAAGCACAAGCTAAATCCCCATAAATAGTTCCATAGCCAAGCATAAGTTCGCTTTTATTAGAAGTGCCTACTACCAATGCATTGTGTAAAGCCGAATAATCATAAAGCAAACTCATACGCACTCTTGCAGCTAAATTTCCAAAGCGTAAAGGGTTTAAGTCTTGACAAATTTTTTCATAAGCACAAAGTACTTCATCAATATAAATAATCTTATGATGAATTTGCAAATCTTTACAAAGCATTAATGCATCATCTAAATTTTCTTTTTTAGAATGTTTTGTAGGCATTAAAAGCACAAAAAGTTTTTCACCCACTGCTTTTTTGCAAAGATGAGCTACTAAAGCTGAATCTATCCCACCGCTTAAACCTAAGATGAGATTTTTATCCCCTGCTTGTTCTTTTATAAAATTGATCAATAATTCTTGTAATTTTGTATAATTCATAAAAAATCTTTAAATATTAATTTTTTAAAATTATATTTGATTTAGTTAAAAGGAAGTTTATATGCGTATTTTAAAACAACCATGCGGAATGTATGAAACAAATTGTTATATTATAGATCACAATAATAAGCAAATCATCATCGATCCAGGTGAAAATGCTTATGAGTTTATCAAAGAAAACGCAAGCAAACCTTTAGCTATTTTAAATACCCATGGTCATTATGATCATGTTTATGATAATGCTAAGGTTAAAATGGTTTATGAAATTCCACTTTTTATCCATAAAGATGATGCTTTTATGTTAAAAGATCCTTTTAATTATGGTTTTGAGCATTCAAATGCTGATGTGTTAATAGAAAATGAAAATGAATTTAGTATAGATGAGTTTAAGTTTAAATTTCATCATTTCCCAGGGCATACTCCAGGGTGTTGTATGATAGAACTTGTGGGTGAAGATGTGCTTTTTAGTGGAGATTTTTTATTTTACCGTAGTATTGGTAGATGGGACTTTCCTTACTCAGATGCAGCTAAGATGAAAGAGAGTTTGCTTAAAGTTTTAGCTTATGAAAAAGATTTTAGATTACTTCCAGGGCATGGAGAAGAAAGCACTTTAAAAGAAGAACAAAAAGCAATTCCTGCTTGGTTAAGGTATTTTCACTAATGGATAAGGTTTTATATTTTTTAAGTTTTTTGCTGATTTTAAGTGCGGTTTTGAGTTTTTTTAAACCTAAAGAAACAAAAAAGAAATTTTTTCACAAATGCCCATGTTTTAGAGCGGTGGAAAATGGTTTAATGAGTAGAATTTGCATTTATGCAGGAAGTTTTGGTTTTATGTATTCTGTGCTTTATATTGGTTTTGGAGTGTATGATAAAAAGCTTTTTGTGATTTTGTTTTTATCTTTTGCGATATGGTATTTTGCTTGGGTTTTAAAAAAAGAGTAAAAAACTATCATTAAAAATGTTAAAATACTTTTTTAATTATCAAAAAGGGTATCAAAATGAGAAAAAGCATAGCAGAATGGCAAAAACAAGAGCTACTTTTACTTTCCTTGCCTCATGAAAATAGCGATTGGAAGCCTTATTTAGAAGAGATTTTACAAAGCTATGAAGAATTTATTAAAGCTGTGGCAAATTTTCAAAAAGTTTTACTTATAGCGCCAAGTGAAAAAGACTTTCAAAGATTTAAGCATATAAAAAACGTTGATTTTTTTAAGTGTGATACTAATGATACTTGGATTAGAGATTTTGGTGCAATTGATGTGCTTGAAGATGATAAAACTATAGGGCTTGATTTTATTTTTAATGCTTGGGGTGATAAATTTCAAAGCACTTTAGATAATGCGGTAAATTCAAAACTTTTTGCGCAAAAATTATCTGGAAAATTAGAAAAAATTGATTTTATCTTAGAAGGTGGGAGTATTGATTTTAATGGGCAAGGAGTAATGCTTACAACGAGTGCTTGTTTGTTAAATGAAAATAGAAATTCCCATTTAAATAAAGAGCAAATTGAAGCTAAGTTAAAAGAAATTTTTGGCTTAAAACAAATTGTATGGTTAAATCATGGTTATATAAAAGGTGATGATACTGATCATCATATAGATACTCTAGCAAGATTTATCAATGAAAAAACCATTGCTTATTGTGTGTGTAAAGATGAAAATGATGAGCATTATAAGCCCTTAAAAGCTATGGAGGGAGAACTTAAAAAAACAGGGTTTGATTTATTAGAACTTCCTTTGCCTAAGCCTTTGTATTTTGAAGGTAAAAGGCTTGGTGCTACTTATGCAAATTTTGTTTTTGTTAATGGTGGCTTGATAGTGCCAACTTATAATGATGAAAACGATGCTTTGGTATTAGAAAATTTACAAAAAGCATGCAAAGATAGAAAAGTAGTAGGGGTTGATGCAAGAGTGTTTTTAAGACAAAATGGTTCTTTGCATTGTTCTTGTCAAAACCGCTATGAAGGTCAAAGATGAATTTGCAAAAAAGCGCAACTATCATCGCAAGTGTATGTGCTATTTTTTTAGCTATTGTTAAATTTATAGTAGGTTTAGCTTCGGGTTCTGTTGCGGTGCTTTCTAGTGCGATTGATTCTTTACTTGATTGTGTGATTTCGGGTTTAAATTTTTTAGCTTTGAAAAAAAGCTCTCAAGGATCTAGTAAAGAATATAATTTTGGCCTTAGTAAAATTGAAGCCTTAATGGGGCTTTTTGAAGGTCTTGTTATTAGCGGGATTGGGGTTTATATTTTTTATGAGAGTGTTTTGAAAATTCACAATCAAGAAAGTGTAGAAAAACTTGATCTTGGAATTTATGTCATGGCTTTTGCTATGGCTGTAACTTTGTATTTGGTGGTTTTTTTAAATTATGTTGCTAAAAAAACAAAAAGCTTGATTATAAAAGCTGATAGCTTGCACTATAAAATAGACTTTTTAACTAATGCTCTAACGCTTTTAGCACTTGTGATTATAGCTTTTACAAATTATCATTTTATTGATGGATTATTTGGTATAGCTATAAGTTTATATACGATTTTTTCAGCTTTTAAAATCATCAAAGAAAGTTCTAAAATTTTATTAGATGTGGCAATTGATAAAGAACAAGTTGAAGTGATTAAACAAATTATAAGTGCAAATAAAGAAGTCAAAAGCTTTCATCATTTAAAAACTAGAAAAAGTCCTGATATACTTTATGTTAGTGTGCATTTAGTTTTTGAACCTACAATATCACTTTTAAAAGCTCATAAAATCGGTGATGAGATTGAAGATAGTATAAGGGAGCATTTTAAAGATGATTTTTGGAATATCCATATACACTTAGACCCTTATGATGATTCAGAAGAAGAAAGGAGTAAAAATGAAATTAGCACTCATACAGCAAGAATTTAAACAAAATAAAGAAAAAACTATAGAAAAAACATGCGAACTTATCAAGCAAGCAGCAAAGGAAAAGGCTGAGCTTGTATGCTTGCAAGAGCTTCATCAAACGCAGTATTTTTGTCAAAGTGAAAATACAGACTTTTTTGATTTGGCAAATGACTATGAAGAAGATGTTAAGTTTTGGTCTAATGTAGCTAGGGAAAATAATGTTGTTTTGGTAACTTCTTTATTTGAAAAAAGAAGCGCAGGGCTTTATCATAATACTAGTGTGGTATTTGAAAAAGATGGCTCCATAGCAGGTAAATACCGCAAAATGCATATTCCTGATGATCCTTGTTTTTATGAAAAATTTTATTTTACTCCAGGTGATTTGGGTTTTGAACCTATACAAACAAGTGTTGGAAAACTTGGGGTTTTAATATGTTGGGATCAATGGTATCCTGAAGCTGCTAGGTTAATGGCTTTAAAGGGAGCTCAAATTTTGATTTATCCTACTGCTATAGGTTGGTTTGATAAGGATGAAAAAGAAGAAAAACAAAGACAACTTGAAGCTTGGATAGGTGTGCAAAGAGGCCATGCTATAGCTAATGGCTTACCTGTAGTAGCTATTAATAGAGTGGGTTTTGAAAAAGATGAAAGCGGTGTGGAAGATGGCATAAGATTTTGGGGAAATTCTTTTGTTTTTGGGGCTCAAGGTGAAGAGCTTTTTAGAGCCGATGATAAACAAGAGCTTTGTAAAATCGTTGAAATTGACATGCAAAGATGTGAAAATGTACGCAGATGGTGGCCGTTTTTACGCGATAGACGCATAGAGTATTTTCATGAATTAAATAAAAGATTTATTGACTAAAAGGAGAAAAAAATGAAAAAAGTTTTAGTGCCTTTGGCAAAAGGTTTTGAAGAGGCTGAATTTATAGGTATAGCTGATGTTTTAAAAAGAGCAGGGGAGACTAGTGGGAATTTAGAAGTAATTATTGCTTCGCTTGATGATGAGCTTTTGGTACAAGGAGCTAATGGAATTTGCATAAGGGCTGATGTGAGTTTAGCTAGTGTTGATCAAGAAAATTTAGACGCAATTGCTTTAGCAGGTGGCTTTGAAGGTATGATGAATTTAAAAAACAATTCTCTTATCATAAAAATCATACAAGATTTACATGCTAAGAAAAAAATCGTAGCAGCTATTTGTGCTTCACCTATGGTATTGGCAAAAGCAGGGGTGATAAATGGGGAGTTTTCTTGCTATCCTGGTTGTGAAGTAGGTATTGAAGGTGTAAGAGTAAATAAAGCGGTTGTAGTAAATGAAAATGTCATCACAGCAGCTGGACCTGCTACGGCTATTTTGTTTGGTTTAGAGCTTGCTAAGCATTTATGCTCAGAAGAAATTTATCAAAAACTTTATGAAGGTATGCTTGTTCCTTTAACAAAATAAACCCTCGCTAATGAGGGTTTAGCTTACATTTGTTTCATAAGCTTAGTGATTTCACCCTCATGAGGAAATCTATCTACTTCGCAGTTAAACAAGTCTTTTTTAGAGTAAATGATTTTGCCATCTACTTCTACTATAAAATGACCACCACCTTTTTCTATGGTAGAAATTTGCACATCTTTGAATTCATTTTGTATTTCTTCTGCAACCCTTGCAGCTTGTGGTTTGTAATTTCAAAGATTACAATAATAAATTTTTACTTCCATTTTTTACTCCTTTTTTGAAAGTAAGTTATTATACATTTTTTATGCTTGTAAGTTTTAAATTTAAGGTTTTTTTTTATAATAATAAAAAAATACAAGGGAAAATATGAGCCAATTTACACATTTACATTTACACACAGAATATTCTTTACTTGATGGAGCAAATAAACTCAAAGAGCTTGCTAAAACGCTAAAAGCGCAAGGTGCAACAAGTGTTGCTATGACTGATCATGGAAATATGTTTGGGGCTATTGATTTTTATAAAACGATGAGGGCTGAGGGGATTAAACCTATCATAGGGCTTGAAGCGTATTTGCATAATCATGATGATTTAAGTGATAAAAGCTCAAGACAACGCTTTCATATTTGTTTATTTGCTAAAAATGAAATTGGCTATAAAAATTTGATGTATTTAAGCTCGCAAAGTTATATACATGGTTTGTATTATTACCCAAGGATTAACAAAAAGCTATTAGAAGCACATAGTGAGGGTTTAATTTGCTCTTCTGCGTGTTTGCAAGGTGAGGTTAATTGGCATTTAAATACCAAAAATGAAAGAAATTTAAAATTTGGCGCAAAAGGTTATGAAGGCGCAAAAGAAGCTGCGCTTTGGTATAAAAATGTTTTTGGAGATGATTTTTACCTTGAGATTATGCGTCATGGTATTGATGATCAAAAATTTATCGATGATTCTATCATCAAACTTGCTAAAGAGCTTGATATAAAAATCATCGCAACCAATGATACGCATTATACTTTTAAAGAAAGAGCAGCCGCACATGAAGTATTTATGTGTATAGCTATGGGGGTTAAGCTTGATGATCCAGGGCGTTTAAGACATGAAGTACATGAGTTTTATGTAAAAACACCAGAACAAATGAGCGAGCTTTTTGCTGATATTCCTGAAGCTATTGAAAATACTCAAGAAATAGCTAATAAATGCAATCTAGAATTAAAACTAGGCGATCCTACCCCACCAAATTTTAAATTTACCCGTGAATATGCAAAAAAATATGGCTTAAGTTTAAGTCAAGAAGATCAAGAATTTAGCTTTGATAATGATGATATAGTTTTTGAGTATCTTTGTAAAAAGGGCTTAGAAGAAAGACTTCAATTTATCGACGAGAGTAAACACCAAGAGTATAAAGATAGACTTGATTTAGAAATTAGTATTATTAAAAATATGAAATTTTCAGGTTATATGTTAATCGTTCATGATTTTATCGCTGCAGCTAAGGAAAAAGATATACCAGTTGGCCCAGGGCGTGGGAGTGCTGCAGGGAGTTTGGTTTCGTATTGTTTGAAAATTACAGATTTAGATCCTATACCTTATAATCTTCTTTTTGAGAGATTTTTAAATCCTGAGCGTGTATCAATGCCCGATATTGACGTGGATTTTTGTCAAGATAGAAGAGGGGAAGTGATTGATTATGTTATTGATAAATACGGAGCTGAAAAGGTTGCGCAAGTCATTACCTTTGGTAAGCTTTTAGCAAAGGGAGTAATCCGTGATGTGGCTAGGGTTTGTGATATGAGTATACCTGATGCGGATGCTTTAGCAAAATTAGTTCCTGAAGAGCTAAAAATCACTTTAGAAAAAGCTTATGAGCAAGAACCAAAAATCGCTGAATTTGTAAATTCTCATCCAAAAGGACGTCAAGTTTGGGATTTTGCTAAAGCATTAGAGGGTTTAAATAGAAATGCAGGTATGCACGCAGCCGGAGTTGTGATATCTAATGAAGCTTTGTGGAATAAAGCTCCTCTTTTTAGACAAAGCAAAAATGATGAGCGTCATTTGGTTACGCAGTATTCTAAAGAATATCTTGAAGATGTAGATTTAATCAAATTTGACTTTTTGGGTTTAAAAACTCTTACGGTAATTGATAATGCGATTAAGCTAGTAAAAAAGCGCTATGGTAAAGATGTAATTTGGGAAAAGATTGATATGAATGATCCTAAGGTTTATAAAACCATACAAAGTGGAAATACCTTGGGCATTTTCCAAATAGAATCAGGCGGTATGCAAAGTTTAAATGCTAGGTTAAAGCCTGAAAGATTTGAGGATTTAATCGCGGTTTTAGCTTTATATAGACCAGGCCCACTTGATAGTGGGATGGTGGATGATTTTATCGATATCAAGCATGGTAGAAAGGCTGCAACTTATGCATTTGAAGATTTAAAACCTATACTTGAAAATACTTATGGGGTTATAGTTTATCAAGAACAAGTTATGCAAATAGTGCAAAAAATCGGTGGTTTTTCTTTGGGTGGGGCTGATAATGTGCGCCGTGCTATGGGTAAGAAAAAAAGAGAAATTTTGGATAATCTTAAAGCAGAGTATCTAGAAGGGGCTAAAAAACAAGGCTATGATGAGAAAAAGGCTGATGATTTGTTTGAGCTTATTTTGAAATTTGCTGAATATGGTTTTAACAAATCTCACTCGGCTGCTTACGCACTTATAACCTTTCAAACAGCGTATTTAAAAACTTATTATCCAAGTGAGTTTATGGCTGCGCTTTTAACAAGTGAAGAAAGTAATGTAGATAAGGTCGCAAAATATATCGAAGAGATGAAAAGAATGAACATCAAGCTTTTGCCACCAAGTATCAATAAAGCCCAAAGAGAATTTAGTGCAACTAAGCTTGAAGATGGTTCTGAAGCTATTATTTATGGACTTGGAGCGATTAAAAGTGTGGGAATTCCTGCGATAGAAAATATCATGGCAATTCGTAAAGAAGAGGGCTTTAGTGATTTTGATGATTTTATAAGTTCGATTGATCCAACTAAGATTAACAAAAAAACCATAGAAAATTTAGCCAAATCAGGCGCTTTTGATGAGTTTGGCTATACTAGAAAATGTTTAGTGGATAATCTTGAGCTTATTTCAGAAACAAGTAGGAAAATTGCTGAAGTTAAAAGAAACTCCACTGCTTCACTTTTTGGAGAAGAAGAAATAGCTGCAGATATCAAAGTAGGGCTTCATGATAGCAAGGTAGAATTTGAACTAATGGAAAAACTAGGCTATGAAAAAGAAATCTTAGGAATTTATGTATCAGGCCATCCTTTAGATAAATTTGCAAGCCAAATAGAAGGCATAGAGTATTTTAAAAGTATGGACTTTGAAACACTCAAAGGCGAAGGTGAGCTTTTGGTTGTAGGAAAGATCGAAGATTTTAAATCGATGATGAGTAAAAGTGGTAAAAGATATGCTAAAGCTGTGGTTTTAGACTTTTATTCTACTTTTGATATGATTATTTTTGAAGCTCAAGTAGAAAAAGTTGAAGCGCTTTTTAAAGAAAACAAAGATGAAGCCTTTGCCTTTTTACTAAGATACAAAAACAACGACAATGACTTAAGCTTTAGTTTAAATGAAATTTATACTCTAGAAGAAGCAAAGGAAAATGAGCTAAAATCTTTTAGTAAGAAAAAAAGCTTTGCAAAAAAAGAAAATAAAGAAGAATTTACCCAAGAGCCTATGAAATTTGAAGAAAATATCATAGAACTTGATATTAACAAGCTTAGCAAAGATATGGTGTATGAAATTTATGATCTAGCTAATACAAGGCATAACCCAAAAGATACTAATAACAAAAAGCTTGTGCTAAAAGTACTTGATATGGGTAGTTGCTTGCTTTATCATACAAATTTTGTTCTCTCGCAAGAAGCTATGGATGTGATAGCTCAAAAATGTAAAGGTTAAAATATAGACACTAAAAGTCCATTTTATATAGTATAATTATATCAATACAATATAAAAAGGATAAAAAATGGCTTTAGCGGTTGAGACTATTCAAGATTATACCATCCAAAAAGGTAAAAAATCTTTTTGGATGTGTTTTAACATTCCAAATAATGATTTTCATGTCAATAAAACAAAACATAGTGATTTGTTTGACAAAGACAAGACAGATTATAAAGCTAGAGATGAATTTTTAGCTTTTATGAAAGAAAATTTTCCAAAAACAAAACTAACTATGGTATTTGATACGGCTCCGGTGGGGTATTTGTTGTATCCTTATTTGGGTAGTCTTGCTGTTGATTGTGAGGAAAATGATGAGGTTTATAAGGCTATAAACAAAAAATACGAAGATGAAAATTGCATGCCAAAATCCATGAATGCAGTTTTTTGGGAAATGAGCCTTGAAGTAGCTAAAGAACTACATGAGGCTAGGAAATTTGATTATGAAAATTTTTAAAGGTAAAAAATGCAAATACAAACTTATGTAAAAGAAGCTTTAGACAAAGCAGAGGTAATCATCATCACAGCTGGAGCTGGCATGGGAGTAGATAGTGGTTTGCCTGATTTTAGAGGAAAAGATGGTTTTTGGAGGGCTTATCCGCATTTGCAAAAACTAGACATAGACTTTGAACGCATGGCTAATCCTACAAATTTTTATACAAACGCACAGCTTGCTTGGGCTTTTTATGGACATAGATTTAAATTATACAAAGATACTAAGCCACATAAAGGTTATGAGATACTTTTAAAACTTGCAAAAAGCAAACAAGATTATTATGTCGTTACGACTAATGTAGATGGACATTTTAAAAAGGCTGGTTTTGATGAGAATAAAATTTATGAATTTCATGGAAATATAAATTACTTGCAATGTTTTAATTATGCATGCGGTGATTTGATCTGGCAAATGCAGGAGGAATTAGATATAGATATGGAAAATTTTAAAGCCTTATCTTTGCCAAAATGTCCTAGGTGTCAAGGTTTGGCAAGACCAAATATCTTGATGTTTAATGATGGTAGTTTTAATGATAGCCGTTATTTCTTACAAAAGCAAAGTTATAAAAACTGGCTTAAACCCTTAGAGGATAAAAATATCTTGCTTATAGAGCTTGGAGCTGGTAAGGCTGTACCTAGTATGCGTATGTTTGGCGAGGATTTTTGTAAAAAAAGCAAAGCTAGAACACTTTTAAGGATCAATCCAAATGAGTGTGATTTTCCAAAGTTTTTTAGAAATGGCATAGGGCTTAAGATGAAAGCTTTGGAAGCTTTGGAAATGATAGATAGCTTGATATAATAAGCTTAAAATTTAGAAAGGCTATAAATGAGTGGTGAAAATACAAAAGTAAAATCTTGCGTTGTAAGTTTGAAAGAGTTGGTGTGTGGTAAAGTAGATAGTAAAAATGATCAAAAAACAGATATATTTTTAAAAGAAGGTTTTTCTTTAAACATACCTGATTATCAACGCCCTTATGCTTGGGGTATAGAGCAAGTTAAAATTCTCTTGAAGTAATCAAAGATAAAGCCTTAGGCTTTATCTTTTCATAAATTTAGCAAGGACTTTATTTTTGCTTCTTATCTTACGAAAATACTCTTTTGATAAGATATCTTTTAAAATTTTAGCATTGTTATAGCTTAGCTTGGTTTTTCTTTGTATGTAAGAAATAGCTTTATTTGCTAAATTTTTCTCTCTTGATTTTTTTATCAAAGCCTTATCTAAAGTAGCTATCTTAGGCATGTTTTTGATAAATTCTAGATACTCTTCTTTGCTTTCAAAGGGAGAATCTTCAAAACTAAATGGAACCTGACTTGGTATTTTTTTCTTTTTCATTTTTTCCTCCATATTTTTAAAATGATATTCTAGCATAAAATATAGACAATCTTAGTCTATAAAATTCTAATATAATTTCATTTTACAAAGGAAAGTGATGAAAGAAGTTAGGATTGTTATCGATGATGAATTTGATCATGTAAGAGATTTTCAAAATGACTTTGCAGCGGTAAAAAAAGCTGGTAAGTATAGCTTTATAAATAAAAATGGAGAATTAATTTGTGATTTTTTATATGATGAGGTTTTAAATTTTAGTCAAAATTTAGCAGGTGTTATGATAAATGACAAATGGGGTTTTATAGATACTAAGGCTAAGGTGGTAGTGGATCTTGTATATGATGATGTTTGTAGTTTTTCAAATGATTATGCACTTTTGCGACAAGGAGATGAAAATATCATCATAGATACTCAAGCAAATATCATTTTAAAGACTGAATATGATGGCATTATAAGACTTAGTAATAGGCTTTTTAAGATCAAAAAAGGCGATGTGTTTGCATTGATCGACCAGAATGGAAATTTTTTAAGTGATTTTGAGTTTTTAAGTATAAAAAGACTAAATGAAAAATTATTTTTATGCAAGCAAAAGATCAATGGTAAGGTTAAATGCGGAGTTTTGAATGAATTTGCAAAGCTTGTTTTAGAGGCTAAATTTGATGATATTAGTTTGATAAATGATGAGTATTTGCTAGTGTTTGATGGGTTTTTGTATGGTTTGTTTGATGTAAATTTAAATTGTATTTTTGATCCTATGTATAAGGATGTGAAATTTATATCCAAAGATATGATCAAAGTCAGGGTAGGGACTAAATATACTTTAGTAGATAAAAACAAAAATGAGCTTAGTAAGAATAGTTTTGATTTTATGAAGATTATTGATGATGAGCTTGTTTTGTTTTTAGAAAATTCTAAATTTGGTTTCATGGATCAAAATGGGATGTTAATTTGTGAAGCTAAATTTGATGAAGTTGGAGAATTTGTTGGTGGATTAGCTTGTGTAAAGATAGCTAACAAATACGGCTTTATAGATAAAAATGCCAAAATCATTATCGATGTGATGTATGATGAGCTTAGGTTTTTTAGTGAGAATTTAGCAGCCTTTTGTGTAGAAGGAAAATGGGGTTTTATCAATACAAAAGGAAAAACCATCATAGAAGCAAAATACGATGATGTAAGTAACTTTAGCGAAGGTTTAGCTGTAGTAAAAAAAGATGGTAAATACGGCTATATTAATAAAAAAGGAAAAATCATCATAGAAGCAAAATACGATGAGGCAAATAGCTTTAGCGAAGGCATAGTAAGTGTAAAAAAAGACAATAGATATTTTTTGATCAATCAAAATGATGAGATACTTTGTGAGCATGAGTATGAGTATATGTCTTGTTTTAGCTGTGGTTTGGCATTAGTTTTAACAAGTGATGGTTTTATTTATGTGGATAAAAATGCAAATATTGTTATAAAAGAGCATTTTGATGAGGCGTTTGATTTTAAAGAAGGTTTAGCACAAGTTTGTATAGATAATCAATGGGGTTTTATTAACACAAATGGAGAATTTGTGCTTGATTTGCAGTTTGAAAATGTAAATGATTTGGGCAATGGAATTTATGAGCTTAGTAAAAACGGACATAAATTTTACTTAGAATACAACGGAAAAATAACCCTTAATCCTTTCTCTCAAAGACAAATTGCATGTATAAGTAAGGATATAGGCTGGAAAATTTTAAGGTTACTAGAGTTGAAAGAGTAAAGGAAAAATATGCGAGGAAATAATCTTAATGAAATGATAAGAATTTATGATAAATACATGTCTATTTATGGAGATAGCGATGTGTTTAGACTAGATGATGATGATTTGTTGTATGCAAGTGAAATTTTAAATAAAGGAGGATTTTTTTGTTATGATGAGAAAATAGTTGATAGAGAGTATGATTTGATGTGTTATTTTGCTGTGATATTTTTACCTAAAAATGATCTAGCAAAACACGCTATTAAAATTTTAGAAACTTTAGAGAAAAATAGAGTTGGAGAACACATGAAATTTTGGCTTTGTGATGATGAAAATTACGCTAAAATAAAAATTATTAGTTTATATATGGAAAGGAAATAAATATGGAAGATTTAAAAGATTTTCTTGATAAATTTGCTTCTTTTAAAAAAGAGCGTATGCAAGAAAGAAAAAGATTGGGCAAAAATGACTACAATCCTTTATTGAATGTTTTGCCTGCTCATGATGAGGTGAATTTGCATAGTGGAATTTTAAAATCTTTACTTGATCCTAGTGAGAATCATGAACAAGGAAAGTTATTTTTAGATTTATTTTTAAATGAGATAGGATTAAAAGAATGGTTTGGAGAAAGTGATGATGTAAAAGTCTTAAAAGAATATAAAAATATAGATATTTATATACATAATGGCACCAAACACATTATACTAGAAAATAAAATTGGTGCAGGAGATCAAAATAAGCAAATTGCTAGGTATATAGATACATTAAATAATGGAAAAAAGAAAGATATCGCGGTGATTTTTCTTACTCCATATGGCGATAGAGGTCCTAGTAAGAAAAGTTTAGATGAATGGGAGATAGAAAACACTAAAAACGGATTATTCTTAAAAAAAGGCGACGATAAAGTGCTATATAGACAAATTTCTTATGAAGTAGAAATTTTAACTTGGTTAAAAAAATCTCAAGAAAAGGTTAAAAATTTATGCAGTTTAAGTCAAGCTATAGAATTTTACAAAGATGCTATAAATAATGTCATAGGTAATGGTAGTGATATAATAAGCTTTTTAAAAGAAAAAAGTAAAAATTTTGACTCTAAATTACTTGAATTATTATTTCAAGATTTAATTAGTAAAGAATCAAAATTATTGCCAAAAATATCAATGTATGAAAGAGATTATATTATCAATAAGTTTTTAGAAGAAACTTGCAAAGATTTTAATGATTTTAGCATTGATAATGGCTCAAGCTATATTCAATTTATACTCAAACCAGAGAATTTAAGTAATAATGATGTGTATTTTGCTTTTGCTTGGTTTGATACCACAAATTCTAAAAATTGGAAAAATTTTGGAATCAGACTTATAGGTGATATATCACAAGGAGATAGAGAAAAAATTCAAGAGAAAATACCTAAATTTAACGGATACACTTTATCTAATTATATAGTTTTTGATGAAAAATCTACAGCAGAAACAATACGAGATTTTATTAAAAAAAATAAAGAAAAAATCAAAGAATTAAATGAAAAATTAAACGGAGTAAAAAACAATGAAAACACGTGATATTTTACTAGAAAAATGGAATGATTTTCATAAAAACTTATGTAGAGAATTTATCCATCATGAAGTTTTTAACAATTACAATGTAATAGAAGCTTTAAAAGAAAGTGAAAATTATCATTGTGAAGTAAAAACCATAGATGAAGAGATAGTACTAAATCCGCAAGCTAAAATTCATATTTTAAGTTTTAAGCTCAGTGATGATAGAAAACTAAAAATAATCAATCAGTTTTTAAAAAACAATAAATACACAGGATGTTATTATGATGTCTTTTATACAAATGAGGCAAATGTGTATGAGGTTTTAAAAATCGAATTTTAATCCATAGCTTTAAGCTATGGATTAAGCTTTTAAAATTTTTATCATGGTTAAATTTACAGCATTCTAGTAAGGCTTGATGGAGAGCTTTTTTTATTTTCACTTATATTTTGCATAGCTTCAAAACTTTGCATAGCTTCGCTTTTGTTATGGATTAAATTTAAATTTTTATAAGCTTGCTTTATATCAGGATTAAAGCTAGTAAAACTTTTTTATAAAACTTCCTTGCATTTTATAATGATTTTTATTAAAAAAGGTATCATAAGATCTTTGACATTTTTTTCTATATTTAACAAATGCTCGCAAAATTTAGGAAAAGCAAGTGCTAAATTTCTTATAACACCTTTTTCAAAGCTTGCATTATAAGCAAGCACGCAAACATTTTAAATTAATTTAGGTTTTTTAGTTTTAATTCTTCGCCTTTTTTAAGTAAAAATAAATTCGTATCAAATTTTAATATCTCACTATAACAACAATTTTCATCTACATCTTCAAAACCTATGTAATCATATCCAACACCCTTAATAAGATCCAAGACAACATCATACTCTGTTTCTATAACCAAATTTCCTTGTTTATCTATAAAGCCATATTCTTCATTAAGCACAACTATAGCTAAACCTTCGCTAAAATCCCAAGCATAATCATACTTTGCTTCTATAACCAAATTTCCTTGCTTATCTATAAAGCCCCATTTTCCATTAAGCTTAACTCTGGCTAAACCTTCGCTAAAATCCCAAATATCACCATATTTTGCTTCTATGATGAAATTTCCTTTTTTATCTATAAAACCCCATTTTCCATTAAGCTTAACTCTGGCTAAACCTTCGCTAAAATCCCAAATATCACCATATTTTGCTTCTATGATGAAATTTCCTTTTTTATCTATAAAACCCCATTTTCCATTAAGCTCAACTTTAGCTAAACCTTCGCTAAAACCCATAGCATAATCATACTTTGCTTCTATAACTAAATTTCCTTGTTTATCTATAAAGCCATATTTTTCATTAAGCACAACTATAGCTAAACCTTCGTTAAAATCATTAATAACATCATACTTTACTTCTATAACTAAATTTCCTTGTTTATCTATAAAGCCATATTTTGTTTTTGTGCTACAAAATCCATATAAATCATCATTTAAGCTATAAATACTTCCAGCTATTTTTTTTAGTATGTTTCCATTGATATCAAATAAGATCGAATCTTCTAAAAAACTTGCATAATACATTTCATCTTTTTTTATAACACCACAATTTGTTATTTTTTTGTTAGCAAGATTTTTATCTAGTTTTAAAAGTGTTGTTTTCATGTGTTTTCCTTTTTAATTGATATAGTTATTATTATAATATATTTTTATAGACTACTGCTGTCTAGTTTGATAATTTTTGCTTAGAGATTGATATAAAAACTCTAAGCAGTAACTTTTAATATAGTTATTATTTTACAAGCTCTTCTAAATGTTTTAAAATTTTTACCATGGCTAAAGTATCAAGTTTGCAGTATTCTAGTAAGGCTTGGCGGTAAGCTTTTCTTTCGTTTTCATCCATATTTTGCATAGTTTCAAAACTTTTCATAGCTTCGCTTCCATTCTGGATTAAACCTAAATTTTTATAAGCTTGCTCCATATCAGGGATCAGAGCTGGTAAAACTTTTTTTATAGAATAACTCCCTTGCATTTTATAATGATAAAAATCTTTATTTTGAAAAGGTATCATAAGATCTTTGATGTTTTTTTCTATATTTAACAAATGCTCGCTAAATTCAGGAAAAGCAAGTGCTAAATTCCTTATTACACCTTTTTCAAAACTTGCATTATAAGCAAGTACGCAAACATCTTTTGGTATATCATTGATCAAATTTCTTACAAGTTCATATCTTGGATCGATCCCACATTCGCTTAAAAATTCTTTATGTTCTAACTTGTCTTTATAGTCTATATGTAAAGAGTATTGAAAAGGAATTTGCATATAAGGTTTTATGCCTTTAAAATCAGGCACAGCTTGCATAAAAGTTTCAAAATCTAAATGGTATATAGGATAAGTTAGGATACTTAAGAAATTTTTGATATTTTCTTTGTTTATATAGATTTCTTTATTAAGTGAAGCTTTGATTTGGATTTGTTGATTTTCATTAAAGATAGATAGATCTTTTATATCTTTAAAATTTATTATATTTTTTTGATAGAGTTCAAATTTTTTATTTGCATTAAGCCTTGAAATGTTAAAAACATTCTCGTTTTCACATAAATTTCTTTGCTTAACCCAACAATACTCATATCCATCGCACTCATAAGGATCAAAACAATGTGTTCCTATGTCTATATTTGGCTCTTCTTTTTTACTTAAAATTTCTTCAAAGTATTTTAAATTTTCTTTAACTTGGTTTTGATTTAATAAAACTTCTTTTGTGATATCATTGATCTTAAAAAGTTGATTTATATCAAGAAAATCACCTCTATAGTATTCATTGTTTAAATGTATCAGGTTAACTTGTTTGATTTTATAATTTAAATTTGATAAAACATAATACTGCAAAGCACAATCATCTATATAAACATCTTTTAAAGATGTAGAGCTTTTTACTTCATTTACGATCAAACCGTCTTTGGTATTTTGTAAAATATCTATCATGATCAAAATACCATCGTAGCAAAAAGTAGCTTCGCAAATCACTTCTTGATTATTTTCTAATAGTTTTCTAGTTTGTTCGCATTTTTCATCAAAAGAACTACCTTCAAACTCTATCTTTACTCCATTTGGAAAAAGCTCACAGGCTAACTCGCCTACCTTGTTACCGGTGCTAAATTTAGCTAAAGCGTTTTCATCTGCCATACTTAATACTTCATTTTTGTAAGTTTTAAGCCATAAAGACTTAGTACATTGTGTGCCTCTTGTGTATCTTGATTTTGAAAAAAACATTATTTACCCTTCTTTGTTGTTTTATGTTTTTTTAGTTCTTTAACTTTTTTATCTGTACCAATTTTTAAAATATTATTTTTTATATATTTTTTAAATTATTATAATTTTAATTATAATATATTTTTATAGACTATTGATGTCTATAATTGATAATTCTAACATTATCATAAAAATCCCATGTTGATTTTTTCATCATCTGATTTGAGTTTTGATTCTTTTTCTAATTTTTCTAAAAACTCATCGGCGTTTTTGATTTTAAAAATTTTATTTTGTCTAAGGATTAGCGCAAAATCGCCCAAACAAATATTTTGAAGTTTTAAAAGCCTTTTTGCAATTTGTTTTTTATCAAAGCTTAAATTTAATTCTTTAGCAAAAAATTCAAAAGCCTTTAAAAGTTTTTCTTGCTTCAGTGCTTGAAATTCTATCTTTAGATCAAATCTTCTTATGCTAGCTTTATCAAGGCTTTGTAGGTAGTTTGTAGAAGCTATGAAAATACCCTCAAAATTTTCCATTTGCATAAGCATTTCATTAATTAAGCTTTTTTCCCAGCTTTTATTTGCTTCATCTCTACTATAAATTAACGCATCGATCTCATCAAGTTGTAAGATAGCATTATCATTAGAAGCTTTTTTGAAAATGTTTGCGATATTTTTTTCATTATTGCCCACAAAAGGATCTAAAATATCACTAAGTTTATAAGAATGTAAAGTTTTGTTTAAAACATTAGCTAGTTCTTTACCAAACTCGCTTTTTCCACTACCTGCTATGCCATAGCTTAAAATTCTCAAACTTGAATTTTTATCGATATTGTTTATTAGTTCTTGTAAATTTAAATCACATTCTATCAAGCTTAAATCGTATTTTTTGTCTTTTTTTGGCATTGAAATGCTCTGAAGTGATCTTGCTTTTAGATTTTCGTTGATCAATCTTACAAATACTTCTTGACTTTTGCTTTTAAAGATCTTAGCATTATTTGCACATTTTAAAATAACCCCTTGAGAAAGTTCAGGATGAGAAGCTATATTTTCTATAATGGCTTCATCTATTTTTATATTTTTTTTATTAAATAGCTTTTTTATATTTTGAATTTTCTTTTCTTTAGGCATACTTTCAAGCTCTAAAATCACATCAAAACGCCTCAAATACGCCTCATCCATGTCTTTAGAATTTGATAAAAATACACAAATGCCATTTTCTTCATCTAAGATTTTGTTGATTTTTAATTTCTCTTTTAAAGAATCATAGCAAAGACTATCCTCGCACTCATCAAAGACTATCATTTGTTTTTTTGGATTGAGTATCTTTTTAAGTGCGTAAAAATTTGAAATTCTACTTGATTTTTTATCATTTTCGCAATCTTTAACACACAACGCTTCTTTACTAAGCTCTTTAGCTATGAGTGCGCTAAGTTCGTTTTTGCCTACGCCTGCTTTTCCATATATAAAAATATTTCCTTTTTGGCGTTTTTTTAAAAAAGTAATGATAGTATTTAATTCCTCTTGTATATAGTCAAAATCACTCAAATTTAGTCTAGTTTTAGGTAAAAAATACGAAAACTCACCCATAAGTGTAGTTTTGCTAATATCTTGAGTGAAAATGCTTTCAAAATTATTTACATCTATACCAAAGGCATCGCTATCATAATAGCACAAGGCATCTAGCTTAAAAAGCATAGAATCATCACTTAAGGCTTTATTGACATCTTTTGAAGTGTGGTTGAAAATTTTTTCTATGATCTTTTTGCCCAAAGCAGTGCTATAACCTTGGTGTAGGGCAAATCTACCTTTGTTTGCATAGTAAAAAAACGCAAACACATCACATTCTGCTTGAGTAAAATTTAAGTATTTTTTAAGATAACTTAGATTTTTCTTTAAAAAGCTAGGATAGATAAATTTGGAGTATTGTTTATAGATAAAGCTAGGGATTTTACTATCTTTTTCTAGTATTTCCTCAAATTCGCTGTAAAAATCTTTTTTGATTTGTTTGCTATTTGAGAGCATTTGTGCGTGTAGTGAGATGACTTTTACATTATGTGAGTAGTAATCAAAATCCGCAATGTGAGTAAGAGTAGAAGTATTTGTTTGCATTATAAACCTTTAAACTAAGATATATAATGCAATTATAAACAAAATAACTAGACTTTGGTTGTCTAGTTATGAATAATTATTAATATCATTGCTATGTGTGTATCTATCATAAGCTAGTCTTGGTAAAAAGACTATGTATTTTAAATTTGGACTTTGTTTTAAAGTATGGATAATACTTTACTTGCTAAGTGTCGGGTTTTGGCTAAAAATTTTCTCACACATAAAGGCAATATCATGTTTTCTTATGAAATTACCTCCATCAAGGATTAAATTTAAGTGATTTTTAGAGGTTTTATAGTGGTTTTCAAATGCGGATAATTTCTAAGATAATCAGGATCATAAATATAACTTGTCGCTGTATTTTCATACACTAAAGGCATGAAATCTCTTAACCATATATCATTACTTGGAATTTCTTTAAAAGCGATGTTAAATTTGACAAAATTTCGCACAAGATTTTGATAAATTCTTTTATGTTTTGATGATAAAAGTGTAGAAATGGCTATCATTTATCGCTCTTTTGCATGCTTAAAACTAACAACTCATCATCATAAATAATGCCATATTGTAAGATATCTCCACAAAGCTTTAATTTGCCTTGTGAATTTTCATAATGCTTTATAGCTAGTTCTTTGAGCTTTTGCATGATTTGTGTTTTATCAAGATAGAGCATATCATTGCTAATAGGAAATTTAAGCACGCGTAAATGAGATAAAAACATCAAAGTATGCAAAGGCTCACTTCTGCGTTTAAAATTTGTTTTTATGATAGCTTTTGTTTCTTGTAATTTTATGTGTTTGTCTTTTAATAAAACATTTTGTTCTAAAATTGAATTTAAAATTTCTTTATCTAAAATAAAATCAAATTTTTGTATAAATTCCAAAGAGGAATTTATCATATCATAATGTCCTTTCAAAAGCCATTCTTGTATGCTTTCACATTCTAAAAACAAAGCTTTTGTTTTAGTAAATTTTTCTACATTGTTATAGCCAAATTTCTTTGCAAGTAAAGCCTCATCGGTGTGAGTTAGGATGTGTTTCATGGTTTGAAGCATTTTTAATCCTTTTTAAATGATTTGTAAAATGATAACTAAAAAAAGCAGACAATGGTAGTCTATATTTTTATAGTATAATTGTGAAAAATATTTTTAAGGAATAAAATGGAAATTAGCGAATTTATTGAAAAATTATTAAGGGCTAATGATAAATTTGAAGAAAATACCAAAAAAAGCATGAGTAATATAAATATTTTTGAAGCTCTGGGAGTTGAGTATAAAGAAAATTATCATTCTAAATTTATAGCTTATTTGATAGATCCACATGGTGATCATTATCAAGAGTTTTTTGCAAATGAGTTTTTAAAAAAGCTTGGAAGATACACAAAGGCTAAGAAATTTAAAATCTTACAGCCCATGACATAGAAAGCGTAGAAACAGAAGCTTGTGCTAAAGATAATAGAAGAATCGATATACTCATAAGTTTAAAAGATAAAAGATATATCATCATATAAAATAAACTTTATACAAAAGATCAACCAAATCAACTCAAAGACTACATAAAACACATAAAAGAAAATGTCGGCGGAAAAATAAAAATACACCTTAGAAAAATAAAAATACACTTTTTGGTGTAATTTTAATTTTCCACAAAGCTTAAACTTAAAATGTAATTATTATATTTCTTTTACTTTATTTTTCCAAAAATCAATAATTTTTTTATCAATTTTAGGATTTATTTCAGCTTCTTTTATTAAATCATTTATACAATCAATTCTTTTTTGCCTAGATTTAATGGTTTTTAGTTTCTTAGCGTCTTCATAATACTTAATACATTGATTTTCAAAAAGACTTACATCATAATTATCTTTTAAAAACTGAATGATACCAGCAATTAAACCATAAGCTTTAGGATGTCTTTCTTGTATTTTTTGTTCCATTTCTAATGCAAGTTTTCTTCTGCTTTCTGCAACATCTTTATTTTTTGATTTTAAAGCTATATCAACGCTTTCTTCTGCGATTTGAATAAATCTTAACACTTCTACATATTCATCTTGATCGTTTAAAAGCAAATTATGTAAAAATTTGCCTCGTTCATCTATAGAAAAGTTTTTATATTCTTCATATATTTCTTTATAAGAGTCTTCTATTTTTACTAAGTCTTTTTGTTCTTTTTTCTTTGCAAATTCCTCATTTATTGTTTGTGTTTTTTGTCTATATTTTTCATCAATTTTTTTACATTTTTGCTTATACTTATCCCAATCTTCTTTACTTTCTTGCTTGTATTTACACCATTCAAGTTTAAGATCACTCCAAGTTTCTTTCAGTGATTTATCTGGCATTCCTTTTATTCTTCTATATAAATAATTACATAAAAGAATAATAAAAATAATTATTAATATTAATAATACAACATTCATTTTAAATCCTTAAACTATATAATAGAACGCAGAACCTTGCCTTGTATAATTAACTCAATTTGTGAGTCTTTTAGGTCTATGCTGTAGCTTTTGTAATCCTTATTAACACTAATAATATCCAAAATTTTACTTATTGGATTTAATTGCAAAAGCTTGACCATAAGTTGATTATCAAAATTTAAAATATATAATCCATCTCCTTGATACTCATGTGTTTCTTCAAATACTACCCAGCTATCAGGTAGAAGCATCGGGACCATAGAATATCCATCAACTTTAATAGCTTTTAAATTCTTTGGTGTTGTTTTAAAAAAAGCTTTACTAAGCTCTAGCATTTCACCAGTTTCATATTCTTCTAATCCTATTAATTCATTGCCACCACCAGCAGAAGCTGAAATATTAAGTTTTGGTATAGAGTAAAAAGTGGCACTTTGGTTGCATTTGTTAGTATTATACTCATTTTTATTAGTATTATTTAAAAAATATTCATATGGTAAATTGCTATCTTGAGAAATTTTATAAATATATTTTTCAGGAATTTTACCTCTCTTCTCCCAGCCAGCTATAAAGCTATTTTCTATATTTAGATACTTTGCTAGTTGATTTTTATTTTTAACACCTATTGCTTCGAACATTTTTTGTAGTATATTTGAAACTTCCATAAAATTACAACCTCGATAAAAATACTATTAAAAATTAGTTTTTTTCTTGACTTATACTAACTTTTAATAGTATAATACTTCAATTAAAATTGAAATTTTATCACAATCAAAAATAAACTTCAATTAAAATTGAAGTATTAAAGGAAAAATATGATTAAAGCATATTTTGAAAACAACGCTATTAATGTAAAAGCCTTTGCTAGAACACATAATATCAGTTATGACATTTTACATAGAGTTATTAAAGGCGAAATTACAGGTCAAAGAAATACTAAAGGTAGTACAAAAGTTGTATTTGAAAAACTATTAGAGCTTGGTATTATTAACGAGCTTCCACAAGGTTTAAAGTAAAATGTATTTTTTAGAAACCAAAGAAGCTTCACAAATTTTTAATGTAAGTGAAGGCGCCTTAAGACTTGCAGTAACTAGAAGATCAAATAAATATGAGTGGTTGAAAGTAGATAATGCTAATGGTGGCAGAGGTGGCAAAAAACTACTATTTAAAATAAGTAAAGAGCAGATTTTAACCGCCTTTAACCAAGAATTAATCACTAATGATACTTTAATTTATGATGAAAAAATGCAAGAAGTTAAATTGAGTGGGATTATAAGTGAAAATAATACAAATTGTATTATTGAAGAGAAAAATTTAAATTTAACAGAGCCAAAAATAGACAATGATTTGGCTGTTTTAAATTTAAAATTTGAAAATTTAAGTGATAAGCTTAAAGAAGATGCGAGAAGCAAAGTAAAACTACTTAAACAAGTGGAAAAATATATTGAAGGTGGTTTAAAACAAAAAAGAGCCTTAGAAATATTAAATATTAAAAAAGATATTTTTATGAAATGGCAACAATCCTTCAAAGCTCATGGCATTCTAGGTCTTATCGACACTCGCGGACTTCACCGCAAAGATAAAACAAAACTTAGCACCTGGATACAAGAGTATGCTTTAAGAGAGTATCGCTCCTTTGCAGCAGGTGGCTTTAATTTCACTGAGCTTTGGTGGAAAATTCACAAAGAGGCAGCACAAAAAGAAAACTATGATTTTATAGGTTTTGATTTAGGAGAGGCAAAACCGCTTTTTAGTGTAAAAACCTTGCAAAACTTTATTAAAAACTACTATAAAGATAAACCATTAGAACATTGTATTATCACTCAGGGCTTAGATAAAGCAAAAAGTAAATTTCTACCTGCACTTGGCAATCAAAGAGAGCTTTATGATATGAAAAATATGTGCTGGCAAATCGATAGCTCTCCAGCTGATTTTATAGTTAGAGATGATGAAACTTTCGAGCCTTTCCGTCCTCATATTTTAAGTGTCGTTGATGTCTTTAGTGGTATGGGAGTAGCTACTTTAGTAAAAAAATCTAATTCATTAAGCTTAATACGCCTTTTATGGAAAGCTATAGATAAGTTTGGTAAGCCTGATATGATTAAAGGGGATAATGGTAAAGATTATCTTTCAAAAGATTTTCAAAGCTTACTTGATGGTCTTAATATAACTTACGATGCAGCTATTGCTTATGCGGGAGAACAAAAGGCTTTAGTTGAAAGAAGATTTGGAATACTTCAACATGCTGGTATTTCTTTATTTCATGGAGCAATAGGATCAAATTTAGCTAAAAGAGAAGCTATTGAGCAAAAAACTCCTAAAAAAGAACGACATGCTAAAGATGAATACGGTTTTACTAAAAAGACTAATCAAAAACTACTTCATACCTTTAATGAGGCTTGTGAATTTTTAGAAGCTGAAGTAATTAAATGGAATATGTCTAAAGTACGTCGTAAAAAAGGCGTTAAAACACCACTTGAACTTTGGAACTCATGTGATAGAGCTATAGTAAAAATATCTTATGAAGAATTTTTATTTAATGCAGGTAATAAGGAACTTAGAGTTGTTGGCAAAAAAGGTATTAACTTTGAAGGTAGAGTTTATAAAAGTGCTTTAATGCCAAGTGTTGGAACAAAGGTTAAATGTGTACAAAATATCGATAATATCAAAGAGCTTTTCATCTATGATATGATGGGAAAATTTATTTGCTTAGCACTTGATGAAAGTATCGCTAAACTTAGCAAAGAAAGCTTTAAAATACTTAAAAAAGGCTATGAAAGCGAAGTTAAAGCTATCAAAGAAGTGCTTAAAAAAGATGAAATTGCGGCCTTTACTAAACTTAATATTAAACAAGACTTACAAGATCTACAAGTTGCTTTTGAAAACTCACTTATAAAAGCTAAAGAAGTACAACAAAAATCACTTGCTAAAGAAAATTTAACAAAACAAAGAAAACTTGAAAAAATTAAAAACGATACCAGCGCTGATGAGCTTATTTTAAACTCTAAAAAAGAAACTACAAATAATGAAAGCGAATTTGACATGGAAGCTTTTATGGATAGAAAATATTTTGCTGGTTAAAAATTGTTTAAAGCTTGATTAATTCAAGTTTTAAAGAGTTTTTAAAATCTAAAAACTTAGCAAAAAAACAAAAGGATGAAAAATGGATTTAGTTGAACAAACAAAGAGATTTTTAAATACACAAAACATCTCTCAAAACAACTTAGCTGATCGCTTAGGTATTAATAAAAGCTATATGGTTGGATACATGAAAGAAGGTAGAGCTTATAAATATGCTACTAAAGTAGAACCATTGCTTGAAAAGTATATAAAAAGCTTCGTAGAAGAAAAGAGCATTAAAGAACTACAAACACCTTTTATAGTTACAAAAGATGTAAAAGCAATTAATGTAACTATAGAAAATGCTATGTGTAATCGTGAAATGGGAGTTATCATAGGCGAAGCAGGAACTGGTAAAAGCCGAGCTATTAAAGAATATGCTAATAAAAATGGCACAAGGGTAGTTTTGTTTGAAGCTACTACTGAAACTAGCAAAAGAATGCTTTTAAGCGGTCTTGAAAACAAACTTAATGTGTGTTTTAAAGGCTCACTTGATGATAAGATTAGAGGCATAGCTAGTGAGTTATCAAGAACTTCAAAAGTTTTAATTATAGATGAGAGCGAACACTTACCTTTTAGAGCACTTGAGTGCTTAAGACGCATATATGATTTTTCAAACACTGCTTTGATTTTAGTAGGAACTAAAAAACTTAAAAACAATCTTACAGGTGTTGGTAGAAATGATTATAACGAATATGGACAGCTTAGCTCTAGAATTGGTGCAAAATGGGAATTAAAAGGACTTTGCTATCAAAACAAAGAGGGCTTAAAAAATGATGATTTAAAAGCTCTTTGTGATTATTTTTCCTTAGTAGATAAAAAAGCAATAGATTTGGTTTTTAATCTAGCTAGAGGTAATTTTAGAAAAAGCGAAAAGCTTTTAAAAAGAGCTAGTGATTTTGCTGATGGTAAAAGTATAGAAATAAAGCATATTGAAGCTGCAGCTGGATATTTACTATTAGGCTAAGAATGAATTTTGAAGAAATAGCCAGGGAATTAAATATCTCAAGAGTTAGAGTTGGACAAATATATAAATCTGCCTTAAAAAAGCTAGCTCATCCAAAAAACAAAGAAAAATGGAGAGAGATTATGGATACCTTAGAAGCTTTAGAGGAACAAAGAGTAAAAAAAGAAAATTTAATGCAAGGAGAAAGAAAATGAGAAGAATGATTAGAGGCGAAAGAGCTGATTATAGTGCTTCTTTATATGAGGTAAAAGGTGCAAGTATTGTTTACAAAGAAAGTGGTGCATTTATAGATATTTTAAAAGGAATCTATCCTGATCATATTGCTTTAAAAATAATTAATCACGAAAAGAGCAAAAAGCTTAACAAAGGTGCTTAATTAAAGCACTTTGATTAAGTTTTTTAAAACTTAAATTTATTAGAAAGGAAAATTCATGGCAATAGTTTATATAGCTTCCCCTTATAAAGCTTTAGCTGTAAGAGAAAGTCAAAGAAAAGCACAAGCTATTAGCATAGCAACGCAAGAATGCTTAAAAATCATGCGTGAATGTGAAGGCTTTACACCTGTTTCACCTATTTTACAATTTAGCTATTTAGATGAAGAAAAACACAGAGAAATAGCTTTAAAAATGGGATTAGAACTTTTAAAAGCAAGTGATTACATTTATATGAGTACCCATGAAGATGCTAAGCACTCACAAGGTATGCAAGAAGAATTAGCATTAGCTAAAAAGCTTGGCATTAAAGAATTAACATTGGATTTGCCCTTATAAAAATGGCTTAAGAATAGTTAGAAAAAGAATTAAACACGCAATACTTTTAAGATATGGCGTAGTTCTTTGGGATTACCAAATTAAAAAATACAATTTAAAGGAGAATAAATGGAAATAAAAAGTTTTGAAGATGTCAATTTAGCGCTTAAAAAAATAGCTGAACTTAGTGTAAAGATAGAAAAGATTAATGGTGATGTAACTTTAGCTTGCAATGAAATCAAAGAAGCTCATGCGGGTAAAATTAAAATTTTAAACGATGAGCTTAAATATATGGAACAATGTATTAGCACCTTTTGTGAAAACAACAAGCATGAATTTGCTGAAAAAAGATCTAAAGAATTTACCTTTGGAAAAATTGGCTATCGTATAAGCGAGAGTGTGCCTTTACCAAGAGTAAAAGAAAAGCTAGAAGCTCTTGTAAAAGCTTTTAAAAGTTATGGGCTTAATGAATGTATTAGCTACAAAGAAGAGCTTAATAAAGATGCTATTGTAGGGCTTGAAGATAGTACTTTAGTAAAGCTTGGTCTTAAAAGGGTGGTAAAAGATAATTTTAGAATAGAACCTCGTATTGAAAGTTTGGAGATTGAAAAATGAAACTTAGCAATATTGTTGCTTGGGTTTTATATCAGAGTGAATTAGAAAATTTTACTATTAAAGATAAAGATATTGACCCAAGCGGTGTTATTAGATTTTTAAAATTTAACAAAGTCCATTGATTTAATGGGCTTGATTAAGTTTTTAAAACTTAAATTAAAACAAAAGGATGAAAATGTATGTAAATGCAAAGATTAGTACGGATGATTTGGAACTTGTCTCTCTTTATGAAATCATAGAACTTTTTAATAATTTAGATAATGACCAGCAAGAAGAGTTCTTTAGAAAAGTTGGCAGAATTAGCACCAAAAAAAGAATAAAAACTTTATTCAAAATGCTAAATAATAATGAGGCCGTAGAGCTTTTAAACGAGTTAATTAGCATTTTCAAAAGCGATAAAGAGTGGCAAAGAAACTATAAAGTATAAAAGGAAATAGCAAATGAAGTTAAAAGATTTTGATTTTAGGATTTGGGATTACAAAAGAAAAACATTTATAAACTATCAGTGCCAGATGAGCTTTATTTTTAATAATGAAAGAAACAAAGAAAATTATTTAAAAGTAATGGATTGTTTTGATAACAAAAATCCTAAGAATAATGAATTCTATGGGCTTAAGTCTTATAATTCCAATGATATTGAAATAGAACTATGTACTAGGTTTTATGATAAAAATGGCAAAAAGATTTTTGAAGGTGATATTTTAGAGTTTTTTGCCACTGGAGAAATTATAGCAGGTCATGTTGTTTATGATAAAGAAGAAGCTAGGTTTGAACTAATAACTAGCAATAAAGATGTATTAGATTTTACTTTTTATAGTGATATTGAAATAATCGGCAATATCCATGAAAATCCTGAGCTTTTAAAATGTTAAAAAATATTAAAAATTTTAACATAAAAATGAAATATGTTAAAAAAGCCAAAAATTTAACAAAGTCCATTGATTTAATGGGCTTGATTAAGTTTTTAAAGGATGGTTTGTGAAATTTCTTACTTCAAAGTCTTTTAATGATGAAAGTGTGTTTTTTGTAAAATTAAGAGCTTATCAAGCCTTACAAAATATGTCTAGACAAAGTTTAGAAAAATTTTTAATACAAAAATTCTTTAAACAAGCTGTGATAAAAAATAAAATTTTGGTTTTTTATTTTACAAATACCACTGCTTTAATGGAATTTAATGCCAAAAAAGAATGGATAAAGGCTGAATTAAGAGTGATTTATAAACAAAATTTTGAACTTTTTTATAAGAATTATATGCTTATTTTTAAGGATATAAAAGCAGAGCTTATAATTTTAAAAAACACGCAAGAAAAAGAAGTTTTTAAAAAAGAAATCTTTATTGAAAAAAGCACGGGAAACTTTCATATTCACGATAATGTTTTAAAAGAAAAATTTTTAGAACTTCAAATTATTATAAAAAACAATATTAAAAAGGATTTGAATGCAAAATCTTAAAAAACAACTTATAAAAATAATTCATACTCTAAGAAAAGATGCTCATTTAAGCGATGATGAAAGCTATCGCTGGATATTAAATGAAAGGTATGGTAAAAGCTCATCCAAAGATTTAAGCATTGAGGAACTTAGAGATTTTGCTATAGCTTTGGGGTATGATGAAAAGTTCTTAAAAAACACTAAAAAAGCAAGATATTTTAAAAATGAAAATACCAAAAATGGAAGGGCTACAAAAAAACAGCTTAATATGATACAAGCTATTTGGAGTAAAAATGCTAAAAATCCTACACAATGGGCTTTAAGAGAATTTATTAATAATATTATTAAAAAGCGACCTTTGCATCTTTGGTATTTAAGTATAGAAGATGCTAATAAAGTCATTTTGGGGCTTAAAAATTTAGAAAACAACAGCACACATTCAGCTAAGCGAAGCTAATGTTGTCTCATCAAAACAAAAGGATATTAAAATGATTTTAGAGCTTTATACTAAAAATGGAACTTTTTTATCTTTGGTAATAGAAAAGCAATCAGAGCTTGTTTTAAAAGTTGACAAAGAAAATATTGTCGTATTTTATAAAGGTTTTGAAACTCAAATCAAATTTAATGAAAAGTTTGATGTTTTAATTAATCTTGTGGGTAGCATTAGAGAAGAAGCTAATGATGCAATGCGTGAAAAACAAGATTGCTGCCATATAAACCTTGATTCTCTCATTCATGATATTAAGCTAGATTTAGAATGAATCTAGCTTGAGCTATCTAGTTAATTCCCTAATTCTTTTTTCTTTTTCACTCATAGGATATTGTTTGTCCCAAGATTCCATAAGTTTTCTTTCTTGATCTGATAATCTAATATTATATGTTTTACTCATATATAAATAACTTCTTGCAATATAGCCTTTAGAATAATTAGCAGGATAAAATCTTTTTAATTTAAAATCTGTATATACTTTACAATTTCCATATTGAGTATATTCTAAATTCAAAGGAGCCTCAGCATATCTAAAATTACTTCTATCGCCATTAACTTCACCTATAGCAGGAACTAGGTTTTGTTTATCAGCTTCCATTTTGGTAAAAAGTGGATCATTTTGACAAGCTTTTCTACCACCTTCCCTCCAGCAAGGTAAATGTTTTCCAAAGTTTTGTGCAGGCATAATATGCTCCCATTCTATGCGTTTTGCTCTTTGATTGATTTTGCCTTTTTTAGTATATTCATTGCGTGGAGTGTATAAATCACTTTTAACTACTTCAAACTTAGTGTATTTTCCTTTTTTATTTGCTTTAAATGGAGCATTACAATAAAAATCATATTGATAAGTACTACCTAAGCTCTCATAAAGTTCAACTAATTCTTTTTTGCTTTCATTAAAATTATCACTAGCTAATAAAGATAAAGATGAAAATAATAGAATAAATAAGAGTTTTTTCATTGTTTTTCCTTTATGTAAAAATGTAATTATAATCTCAATTTACCAAATTTTATTTTTTTAGATAAAATTTTAAAAATCTTTATTTAAGGCTTAATGTGCTCTCTAATAGTGAATATTTTGATTATTTTATTGATTTTGTGAAAAATAATGATAAGCGTGAGATTTTAAAAGAATTTGGTGGTGGAAATATTTATATCCCAAGCTATAAGACTTTAATGAGAGATGAAGAATTAAAACAAGATTTTAAAACACTTATAAAACAAGGTTTAACCACCAAAAATGCAAGTGTAGAATGTGCCAAAAAATATGAGTTAAGCTTAAATGCTGTATATTTAATCACTAAAGAATTAAGAGAAAATTTAGAGTCAGGTTTATTTTAGTTTTAAAAATTAATTTATTTTTTTTAATTTTAATAAATTTTTATATTTTAAAATTTATAATTCCTAATTCTAATCATAAAAAGCATAAAAGGAGGATATTATGGAGTTATCTTTAGCAGAAAAAGTTCATTATTTAGAACAAATTGTTATTCATAATTGTTTTATAAGTAGGATGGCATTAGAAAATAAAATTAGTTTGCAAACACTACAATCTATATATAGTATTTTTAATTTTTATTCCGAAAAAATTAATTCTGGAGATTATAATTTTACCTATGCTGATATAGAAAAAACATTTAGTGAAATAGGTATCAATCGAGTTGATCTAAAATCTATAATATTATTGATTGGTGAAACTGGACAATATGATGAAGTAATTAAACATTATCTTAAAACAAATAATGATGTTTTCGGAAATGTATCTTCTGAATTTTTAGGTTTATGGCGTAAATATTTTTAATAAATAAGTTTGAGAATTTACTAATCAGTTCTCAAACTCTAGCGTAATCACATAAGCTGAGTCGTTAAAATTATGACTCACGCTTTTAATACTAAATTCATAATTATCCATATTAATATCTTTAATCTTAAGTTTGCCACCAGCTCTTATCTCTCTTCCTATAAGCTCACATCTTCCATTTACTCCACCTTTTTGAAGCTCATTTAGCTTGCTTTGTGCCTTTTTAAAAGCTTCATTATCACTTTTTGGTTGTGATATGTGCATTTTATAAATATTTTCCCCACTTCCTACTTTTATACTTTTTATCTTTGCTTCATCTATATCTTGCCACTCTACTATCACAGCAGAGTATTCATTTCTACCACTTTCTGAAATTTCTAATGAATTACATTCACATAAGGCTATCTCAAAACAAGGTAATTTTTCATTTTTACTTGTAATGTTTGCAGCATTATCTCCTATTTTTCCATCTTTTGGTGTTATGATTAAGGTATTTTCTTTAATCATGCAAATAAATCCATATTCAAAACAAATCTTATATAAAAATTCTAAGTTGTTTTGATTGTTTTGTAATATGCTTACGATATTTTGATCTTCTCCGCTTGTTTTTATCTTTAAACTATTTTCACTCGCTAATTTACTTGCTATAGTAAAAAGTGTGGTATTTTCAAAGCTTCTTGTTTTTTTATCTTTTATGTTTGTGTCATTTTTTCCACTAAAATTAACAGCACTAGCCCTTACTTCTGTAGTATTTAAAGTGTAATTTTTGCTCACAACATTTACATTAAAAGTTCCACATTTAAAAAGCTTTTCAAAACCAAGCCAAAGTTCTAAACTATCCCCAAACAATGGTTTAGAGTAAAGCCCAAAAAAGCTTAAGCTAATCTCATCACTTTCATTGCCTTCTTTATCTTCATAAGAAATACTGATAATATTTTTAGAAAGCTTTTGTGTAACATCTTTTCCTTTTGCAACAAGTTTAAATCTTGGTTTTCTTACCATAAGGCTTTTTCCTTATCCTCTTTGATTTCAAGTTGCGGTAGAATAATCTTATCTCCTGCTTTTAAAATAGGTTCTAATTTTGGATTAGCTATTAATACCTGCTCAAAACATTGTAAATTTTTATAATGTTTATAAACTATACTATCAAGCCTTTCATTATTTTTAGCTATATAAATTTTATTCATCAAAGTCCCTTTCTAAATCCATACTAAAGCTTTGTGCTACAAAGCCACTTCCATCTACAAATGCACTTCTATTTTCATTTAAAGCTAAAATCACAAACTTACCATAATACTTTCCATTAGCTCCTATTAAAATATAAGATTTTTGTTCTTTTGCCATATTCTCAAGTTTATCTAAGTAAGTGTTTCTATCCCCTTTTAAAGGTAAGGTTTTGCCTTGTATTTTAATCTTTTCACTTTCTTTGGAACTTGCAAATAAAGCATTATGATTATTAAGTCTATTTTGACTTTGTATGTTATATTCTAAGCTTCTTTCTAAATTATCAAAATTTAAAGCTTTAAACTCAAATTCTCCTAAAGCTAAAACCATTTAAACTCCTTTTTAGTTTTGCAAAGCTAAAATTATCTTAGTTAGATAGGGTTGATGGTTGCAATGTAGTAGTTGAGGATGTGCGGTAACCAGTCCGAGAACACATCGTATTGTGGGTGCAAGTCCCACCGCTCTATCTAATTTTTTCTAAGTGCTTAAGACCTTTTCTATCTTTATCCACTTTCCCAAGTGTAATAACCGCATTAGTTTTTCCAAATTTTTTTAGTTTGTAATCAGGTCTTATAGTGATTTTATTCACCTTTTTACTATTTTTTATATCATCAAAAAAATAAACCAAACTTTCTTCTTTCTTATCCCAATAAACCTCTTTTGCTTCATCTAAAACCTTAACAATTTGCTTGATTTCATCCACACTTAAGGCTTGATTGCAGTTTGCTTTTCTTTTAGGACTTGCGTGTAAAAGATTGTTTTTGCTAAGTGTAAAGTATAAGTCTTCTAAGTCTTTTTTGTTAAGCTTTTCTAAAAATTCCTTAGTGCTTTTATCCATTTTACCCACTTGAATGAAATTAATAGGATATTTTTGATTGTCATTAACAATAATTTCATCTACCATTTCATCTAAACTTTTTTGCCAAGTATAAAGTTCTTTTTCGTGAGTAAAGCTCTTAGCTTCTTTTATTTTTTTGGCTGCAGTACTTAGCATGTTAAGTTTTATGAAATTTTGAATTACTTCGGTGTTTTTTTGCTTATAAAGCTCATCTAAAAGCTCTTCATCATTTAAACCATTAAAATTACTTTCTTTGGCACTTGATGGTGGTGTTTTTAAGCCTTTAACTTCATTCTCTCCTAGTGCTAAAACATAACATCTACAACCATAATCATGCATGCTTACATGTGGATAGTGCGTATCCCAAAAAGGATCATCTTTAGGTAAAACTATGCCATCAAATGCTCTATGCTTATCTCTAACATGCGAATCTTGTTTTGTGCAATATTTAAGATAAGGCTTGATGCTTTTCATTTGATTTTCATAGATAGCTTTGGCTTTAGCTTTTCTTGAGTTTTCTTCAAAAATCTTTTTTAATCTTGCACTATTAAAATTGGTTTTTTTAATTTCACCTGTTTTTCTATCTATAATTTCTTTTGAACCCCACCAACCCTTAGCTTTTAATTTTTCTTCAGCAATCTTACTCCAAGTACTAAATTTATCTCCATTTTTTATAGCATTTACTAAAGAATCTTGTATATCTTTCAATAAGCTTTCATCTATAAGCTTGGCAATAGTAAAAACTTTTTTATGAGAAGAATGTGAAAGCTCATCATAATCAAAGCTAACTTGTGGCTTTTTATTTTTTAAAAATAAAACAGCTTCACTTGGTTCTTGGAAAAAACCTATTTTAGCGTTTGGCATTTTAATCCTCCAAATATCCCAAGATATTAGAATTAACTAAAGACATATAAAGATATTTTTCAAAATCAGCTTGCTTGAGACTAGAAAAACTCCCTTGAAGTTTTTCAAATACTTCATCATAATTTTTGCTTTCTTTAATAGTTTTTTCAAATTGTTCTTTGAAAAATTTTGCCATAGTCTCATCAACTTGTAAATATTCTTTTTGTTCTAAAGCCTTATCTATAAAATCTTCTTCAAAGTCTTCTTTTAAAGTTGCTTTATTTTCAAAAATTTCTTTATTTTTAACGTTAGTCGTTAAAATTTCTTTAACAAGCTTTCCATCTACATTATAAGTGTTTTTAATATAAGTTTCATCAAAGTTAAATCCCATGTTAAAAAGTTTCAAATCTCTTTCACAAAGTTCGTTTTTCGGATCAAATTCATTAAAAAATTGCATATATAATTCATCATTAAAATGATTAATTTCCTTAAAAAATTTAAGTGCACGATTTAGTACAAAAAGTACTATTTGTCCATCTTGTTCAGCTATTTCGTTTCTAATTTGATTGTGAGATTGTGCAGCTGCCAAAGAACCACTACTAACTTGTGATGTTAAATTTGCACCTAAAATAACACTTCTTATTTGATTATCTAAATAATTAATTATTTCTTCATAATTTGCTTTTGTGTTTGGTTGAATTAAATTAAGTTCTTCTTCTTTATCAATAACAGCACTATCCCCATTTAACATTTGATGTATTTCATTAGCAAGTGCATCAGGATCGCTATCGGTTTTCGCAACAGCCCAAGGAGAGCCAAACCTTTCTAGAAACTCCATCCAAAATTTTAAACTTGCATTTTTAAGTTTTATAGGAAAATATAACTTTGAGAGTAAAGCATCACCATTTTTAAATAAAAAATTAGATCCAAAAAGCCCATAAATTGCTTTTTTATCTTCAACTAATTCATCATATCCATTGCCATTATAAATAAGCTCATCGTTTTCATTAAGAGTAAAATTTCTAAAATCTCTTTGCTTTAAAATAGGATAATAAAAACCATTTTTAAGTTTATAATTAACTTCAAAAACATTAAGTCCATAAAGATGAGTTTCTAAAATTTGACCAACTAAGTCAGGGTTGAATAAATACTCAAAAGTTTCTTTAATAGCTTCATTTTTGCAAATAATTTGAATTTGTTTTGAAAGAATTACACCCTTTCTACTTTGAACAGCTTGAGTAAAGCTTAGGTCTTTAAATATCTCTCTTTGATCGTTTTCATTAATTTGTGATATGTTTAGATAATTTGAATTTATTAATATATCAACCAAAGAATTATTTTTAAACAACACTTCTCTTTTTGGTTTTTTTACTTTTTCCATAGATTTTCCTTAAAAATGTCTTATCTTTGATGTAAAACTATGACTTCTTCTTTTGATACTTGATTTTGTTCTTGCTAATAAAAAAGCACCTGCTAAGCTATCAGGCGCATCATCATTTTTACCCTCTGGAAATTCTAAAAGCTGATTTATGAGCATAGTTTGGCTTTTATGTAAAAAAAGTTCTTCATTTTCAAAGGCAATACTTAAACTCTCAATACGCTCAAACTTGCTAGTACTGTTATTTTTACCTCTTAATGGTAAAAACACTCCGCTCTCTAAACTTTTTTCTTGTATCCATTTTTTTAAGAAAAATTGACCGCCATTAGTTTCAATTTCAATTAAACGGCACTTATAAATTTTTTGTAGGTTAAAAATAGTTTTTATAATACTTTGTGCTTTTAAAATTTTAACAATGCTTTCTATTACATAAAAGCCCTTTGCAGCTTTACCAATAACTGTAATTGCTGTATAATCGCTTTTTGCTTTCTCTCCTGCTGGATCAATATACATGTAATATTGGCTAATGGGTGGTAAGTGATTATAAAAATTAATTGTTTCAAGATTAAATATTTGATTTTCACTTCTTGGATTATTAAGCTGCTCTTTATTGAAAGCTTTTAGGTTTTCAGCTCTTAATTTCATTAAATCTTCTAAACTTTTAGCCTCGCTCCAAAGAACTTTAGCTCCCTTATCCATTAAGGTTTTATTTTTTATGTAAAAATTATGAGCGCTTTTAAAATCACTATTTCTATAAAGTGTAGCATACTCATCCCATAAATCAAGTCTTTGTGGAAATTCTTCAATAGAACGAAATACTTTTGGATTCCAAAAACCAAGTTTTAATTTTCTTGCTAGAACGCTATCATTATGCAAAATTGTACCAATATAAAGCACATCAAGCTTTCCATCAGCACTTCCTAAGTTTAAAACAGCCTCATCTACCCAATCTTCTAGTTTATCTCTTTGATCTTTACTTCTAACATTGGTGTCATTTTCTAAATCATCCAAAATAACCAAATCAGGTCTTTTAACCCCATATCTAACACCACGCAATCTTTTTCCACTTCCAAAAGCTTTAACCTTAACACCGTTATTACTAACAAATTCTCCAACACGCCAAGTCTTGCCAATTCCTACTACTTCAGGAAAATCAAGTTTTAAATGGGGATTATCTTCAAGTTCTGCTTTTATAGCTTCAAGCATTCCTTCCATAAGCTCTACTGCATCTGAGATTTCTACTATAAAGCTTTTGTAATTAAAAACCAAACACCATAAAGGAAAAAGCTGTGAGGTATAAGTTGATTTACCATGTGCTCTTGGGGCAGCTATAGCATGTTTTTCTCCTTTACTCTCTTTTTTAAGTGCCAATTTTTCAAAAACTTTATTTAAATGCAAATGTAAAGCACACTCACCTTTAATGGTAAAATAATGCGGAAAGTAAGTTCTTGCAAAATAATCAAAATCCACACTTGCTCTTTTAATTCTTTCTTCTTTTAAGGCAGGATCTAAATGACTTTCATGCAAAAATTGAGTTTTTAATTCATTTTTTAACTCATCCATCCATTCTAAAAAGTCTTTTCTTTGTATAGCACTTTTTAACTCGTTTGGTGTGCTCTCATGTTTTTGCTCATTCGAGATTAAAAACTCATCTAATTCTTCTTTGGTAAAAAGCATTATTCATCCATTGCTAAGATTTCTTTTTCTATCACGCCACTTTCTAAAAGTAATACTAGTTTGCTCACACAATCTTTATCATTTTTCAAATGGCTTATTATGATTTCAACTACCTTTTTAGCGACATTTAAACGATAAGTACTTGGATCTTCAAGTCTTGCTACTTTTCTCATTTTTGAAAAACTATCTCCTATTCTTGCAATAGCTTCAGTTTTTTTCTCAGCATTCATTTTTTCATCAGAATTGATATTTTCAATCGCGCGAAACATTTGATCTGTAAAGCTTTCATATAAAGATGCACTTTCCTTGTCTTTAATTTTTGAAGTTAAAAGACTAGTTTTAACCTTATCCCAATCTCCGTCTTTTGCTTTGTAATTTCTTATAGTTTTTTCATTACGGTTTAAAATTTTTGCAATTTTGAAAATATCAAAACCTGCAATGTATAGTTCTTTTGCAAGTTCTTTAATCTCATTGCTAGCCATTTATACTCCTTAAATCCATTCTTCTTCTTTTGTGTTTAAACGCCCTAGCTTTGTTTTGTGGAATAAAATCATCTTCATCAATTTCAGTTGGAATTTTTTTATTAGCCATTTTTAAAAGCAAATCATTTGCCCATTCTATAATTTCATTCAAACTTTCCTTTGGAAAATCATTACGGCGTTTTAGCTCCATAATTGTAAGCTTTACACAAATATCTTTTAAAAGAGGAGTTGGTTTATTAGGTATCTTTATAAAACTTGCAATATAACTTTGTGCATCATTAATGGCATCATCAATTACTTCTTTATCGCACACCCCGTTGGCATTTAAATCGCTAAGTTGTGCAATATCATCAAAACTTAATTCTTTGGTTAAATCATACTCGTTGATTAAAAATGATTTTACTTCTTTCATTATTTGCCTTTTAAGCTGGTTAAAATATGGTTAAAATCGTTTAAAATAATTTTCCAATATCTTTTTAGCTTTAAAGGTAAAAAATACTTTTAAAGCTAAATTTATGCGTTTATTTTAAAACAAGCTTAATAAGTCCATTTGGTCTAGTGCAAACTGGCATTGCTCTCATTTCACCTACAATTTCAATTCCAGCTCCACGAGATAAAATTTCAGGCTTAGAAACAAACATTAAACTTGGTGCTTTTCCTAAAGCTTCTGTATGATTAGCTCTTGTGTAGTAAATGCGATTAGAATTATCTTTTGGAACAACAATACCTTCATTGCTTGCTAAAAATTCTACATTTTTACCTTTTGTATTTTTATATTTTGCACTATAACGGCGGAATTTAATTCCATAAAGAATCAAAGATTTATCTTTTTCATCTCTGCTTGCAAGATTGTTTTTATAAAGATCTTCACTCAATGCAAGATTAGAAATGCTCGCAAAAAGTTCATTTCCACAAAGCACTTCATAATCAATATTAGTGCCAAATTCATCAACTATTGCAGCATCTATACTATCGCATATATTAGCTAGTGTTGCACTTCCATCTTTTTTAACTTCAATAGTAGTTTTATTTGTACTACCAAAATCAAAAAGCACATTTCCTTTACCATCTAAAATTTTTCCAAACAAAGCTCCATTTGCCATGTATTCAAGTGTGGTAGCAAAGCTTTCCCTCATTCTCTTAATACAAACACCAATGGCCCCGCTTAAACTTTTAACCTGAGCTTCTCTTAAAGCTAGTGATCTTAAATTATTGATTTCGCTAGCTGGAATTCTTTCAGCTAATGCAAAGCGTGGTAATGGAATATTTAAAATATAAGAATTTCTGGTTTCTTCTAAAAGGTGTTCCCCGTTTTCACTCACACTATTTAAAACAACACCAGCTCCTTTTATAATTTCAACTCTTGCTGTACTTTCTAAAGAAGGAACTTTTTCTTTAAAAAAAGTATCACTTACAAAATGTGGCGAAGCTTTGGTTTGATTAATAACTTCGCTAACTTTTGTGCTTGAAAAAATCTCTAAAAGTTTTTCTAAATCCATTGTTACTCCTTAGTATTAATAATTAAATTTTGCAAAAAAGCTTTTTTGATTGCACTTTGATGAATATCTGAAAGAATTACTTCGCCCATAAGCAAAACTCCATAATAACCATTATTAAATACATCATCTTTAAGCACTGCTAATTTGATATTTTCTTTAGCGCTAATATCTTCATTTGGGCATTTTTTAAAATTTTCCCCATAATCTTCACTAATAAGCAAAGTTCCTCTTGCTAAACTTTGATTTAATTCCATATCAACCTTTGCATTAATTGAAAACAAATCTTTAGCAATAAGACTTTCTAGTCCTTTTGGCATAGCAACTAAAGGTTCATTGCTTAAACTTTTTTGTATATTTTTTGGTGGCATTTGTTCTCCTTGTTCTTTTATGAGAGTAGTTTTTTCTTCAATACTTTGGCTTGTTAACTCAATATTTTCATCTACTACTTTTACATCATCTTGCAATTTTAAAGTTTCATCTTGTGTATTTTCATCAAGATTGCTTGTATTTGGTTTGTTTTGATTTTCGTTTTTTCTTGCCATTTTAAGCCTCTAACATCATTTTAACAACATCTAATTCTTCATTGTTGTTTGGTGTATTTTTGTTTGCAAACTTATTATTTTGCATATTGTTAATTTCTGGAGCACTATTAATAAAAGCAGTAAATCCTTCAAGGTCTTTACATGCATAAGTTAATGCCCATTCTTTTTGAGAATTTGCAATTTTTCCACTACTTAAAGCATTCTCTACTAAAGAATTAGCCAAATCTTTAGTACTTTCTTCGTTTTGTTTTTTTAAGTCCTCATTTTCTTTTTTTAGCAATCCGTTCTCATCTTTTAAAGCTATAATTTGAAATTCTAACTCTTTAATTTTTTCATCCATTTTTACTCCTTTATTTTGATTATTTTTATTAGCAATAAGCTCATCAAGCTCATCTATAAACGGTGTGTTTGTTAGAGCAACAGAGTGTAATTTTGCTCTTATTAATTTTCCACTTTTATTGTCTTTTGCATTAAATTCAAAGACAGGAGATAAATAGCGGTATTGTTTATTTGCTATATATTTTTTAGCTTCCTCATTAAACTCAGCTTTTGCCATTAGTGCATCATTTTCTAAGAAAAGCTCTTTAATCCAACCTGCAGCTGGAGCTTTTTCATTTTTAAGAGTTTGATGTTCATAATCTATAACTATGTCAATCTTTTTTTGATTAAAATTATCAATCATAGACTCTAAATTTTTATCATCTATCTTAAAAACACCATTAGCATGACCTTTCCATTCACCCTTTATGGCTACTTTTATTGGTTTATCATTGCTAGCTTCAACTAGGTTTTCTTTATTGATAAAAAACATTTTAAATCCTTAAAAAATCATTTTTTGGCAAAAAACCACTTTGTAAAGTTCTTGCATAAATACTTAAATAACCATGGTCACTAACTCCTTCATAAATCTTTTTAAGATCTTTTAACTCTACCCTAAAGCCATTATTAAGCTCTGCATTTGAAAGCACCTTATCAACGCTTTCTATGGTGTCAAATAATTTGTGTTTTGCATCTATTCTATGTTTAGGTGTTTTTGATTTAGTGTGAGTTAAAATATAAAGTTTCCAAGTACCTATTTTATTTTCTAAATCTTTATAGCTTTCTCCTTCAAAATCAAGCAAAAGCGAAGCTTCTAAACCATTGATACAAGTTGCTATATTTTGAGTATTTTCAAATTCCCCTAAATATGCTCTGATATTAAAATCTTCAAGTAATTTTAAAAGCTCAACTTCAAATTCTTTAAGCATTTGTTTCCTTATAAAAAATTGATGGCATTTTAGAATGAGAGTTTTTTACTTTCAAATAATGATTTTTGCACAAAGGTTTTAGCACAATTTTTTTCTATTTTTTAAAGAACCTTTTTTATTAAACTTGCAGCAATTCAAAGGAGAAGAAAATGAAAGCAAACCCTTATTTTAAACTTGATGAGTTTAAATGCAGATGTGGAAAATGTGAATTGCCAAAAGGTGTACCAAGTGACGAGCTTGTGGATATTCTTTGTCAAATAAGGGAGCATTTTAACTCATCTATAATTATAAATAGTGCTTATAGATGTGCTTCTCATAATGCTAAAGTTGGCGGTTCCCCTAAATCTCAACACACCTTAGGGAGTGCAGTAGATTTTGTAGTTAAGAATGTTAAAACAGAGGAAGTTCATCAATATGTTTTAGATAATTTTGGCGAAAGAGGTTTAGGGATTGCTATAAAACATAATTTTGATAATCCTTGTGCAGGTTTTGTACATATTGATACGCGTGGTAAAAAAGCAAGATGGACTTATACTTAAAGGTTTAAAATGTTTGATATATCTAAATTATTTGGCTTTGAAAAAATAGCTATTTTTGCCTTAGTTGTTTTAAGTTCTTTTTTGTTTTTTAAAAACCATACTCTAACTTTAGAAAATGAAAATTTAAAGCTTAAGTCTTTGCATTTAAATAGTGAAATAAATGTATTTAAAGATAAATTAAAAGAGCAAAATAAAGCTATTGAAAAATTAAAAATAGAGTTAAAGCCCAAAGAGGTTTTAAAAGAAGTTTTAAAGGTTGATAAGGTTTTTATCAAGGATGAAAGCTGTCAAAGTGAGCTTAATGCTTATAAGGAGCTTTTTAATATCTTAGGTAGCAAGCAATGAGAATTCTTTATATAAAACTATTAATCCTTCCTTTTGTTTTAAGTGCATGTGCTAGCAAGGATATTTTGATTAAAACTGAATTTAGTGAGGTTAAAATACCTGTTAAATGTCCTTTAAAGCTTCCTTTAAAACCTTTAAACAAAGGTGATTTAGCTAGTGCAAAAGAACTTAGCAAATATTATTTAGAAATTGAAAGTATTGCTAAAACTTGCACAGGATGGGATGAAAATGAAACTAGTTATTGAACTTAGCATTGCTTCTTTGTTTTCTAGCTTTGCTTTAGCGTTATTTTATTTGATTGAAATTCTTACAAGGAACTAGCACATGAAGTTAGAAGATATTTTTGTATATATAGTTTTAATGATAGTAAGCTTTATAGCAGGACTTGTAGGAATAGTAACGAAAAACAAGCTAAGCAAAGAGCTTAACATAAAAGGCAAGTTTATACTCTTTTTAAAAGGTATGCTTGGATCTATGTTTGTAGCATATTTAGTTTTTGAAATTGTAAGTTATTTAAATTTTGGCATAAAACTTAGCGTTGCTATGGGTGGATTTGCAGCTTATATGGGAACAGATGCATTACTTAAAATAGAACAGCTTGTAGAAAAAATAATAAGCAAGAAAGTAGAAAAACTATGAATGAGCTTGGCATCATTTGCGACATTAAAGACAATAAAGCAAAAGTTGCTATTGGAGAAATGGTAACTGATTTTTTAAGTGTTTTTCAAGCTTTTTCAAATTCTTACGCAGTGAGCTTTTCACCTTTAAGAATAGGAGAACAAGTTTTAGTAATGCCTGTGCGCGGGGATTTAAATTCAGGTGTAATTTTGCGTGGGCTTTATCAAGAAAAACACAAAGCAAAAAACACAGATACTAATACTTTTAATATAGACTTTGAAGATGGAACACACCTAGAATATAACTCTAAAAGTAACACTTTAAAGCTTGATGTAACTAAAGATATAAATATTACTTGTGTGAATAAAACCATCAATAACCAAAACGACACCTTAAACACTCAAAGTCATACCACAAACGCTAACACCATAACGCTTAATGCCCCAAGCATTAATTTAAATGGTAATACTCAAATTGCAGGAACAATTTCTACAAGTGGCAAAGGTGGAGCAAGTGGGACTTTTAGCATAAAGGGGAATTTAAATTTAATTGGTGATTTAAAGGTTAGTGGAAATATAAGTGATAGCAAAGGTGATTTAACAAATCATACTCATTCTTGCACAGATGGTGCTACGGCGGTAGGTAGATGAAATATTTAACAAGCATTGAAGAAAGTGTTAAAGACATTTTAATCACTCCTTTTGGTTCAAGAGTAATGAGACCTGAGTATGGCTCTTTGCTTTATACACTAATAGATAGAAAAATTGATGATGATTTTAAAATCAAACTTACTAGATATACAGCAGAGGCTATTTCAAAGTGGGAAAAAAGAGTAAGGTTAAAAGGTGTGCGTTTAAATGAATGCAAAGATAATAAATTAAACATTACCTTGCTTTTTGAAAATTATCAGGATTTAAAAGTGGAGCTTAGTAAATGAGTGAAATTTTAAACGCTAATAATGCATACTTTAAACAAAGCTTTTTAAAAGATATTCCTTATCCAAAAATCATAGAAGAGCTTGATTTTGAAAAGATTTTAAAAGATCTTGAAGAGCTTTTTAAAAGCTTTTTAAATGAAAATGTAGAGCTTTTAGAATCAGATCCTTTTAAGGCTGTATTAGAAGCACTTGCTTATAGAGAAATGATAATTAGAGCAAGAATTAATGAAGCAATAAAAGCTACATATTTACATTATGCTAGTGGAAGTGATTTAGATAATGTAGTAGCAAATGGCTACTTGATACAAAGGCTTAAAGGAGTTAAACCAACAGCCAAAGTAGAGTTTGAATTAAATACTTTGCTTACTTATGATGTAATCATTCCAAAAGGTGCGATTTTTTCCAATGAAAATGCTGATATTGCTACCTTAAAAGAAGAAGTAATAATCAAAAAAGGACAAAACAAAGCACAAGGTATTTTAGAGCTTGATGAGTTTGTGCAAAGTAAAGAAAGTAAAACAGAGTTTTTACAAACCCCACTGCCTTTTGTAACTAAAATAAAACAACTTGAAAGTTTTAGTGGTGGAGCAAGTGAAGAAAGTGATGAGAGTTTAAGGCAAAGAGCTGTGATGAGCGTGCATAGATTTTCAACAGCAGGAAGTGAAAAAGGATATATCTATCATGCCCTAAGTGCAAGTGCTAAGGTAGCTTCTATTAAAGCTTTAAATAATGGAGCAGGAAAAGTAAGAGTTATTATTAAAAGTGAAGATAAAGCAAGTGTTGATGTGGTTAAAGAGTATTTAAGTGCAGATGAAAGAAGACCTTTAACTGATGAAGTAAGCGTGGAATTGGCTAAGAAAAGAGAGTTTATTATAGAAGCTAAACTTTTGCTTTTAGAATTAAGTCGTGCTAATGAAATTAGCGAAAAAATTAATGCCTTACAAAGTGATTTTGATTTAAGTGTAGATTTAGCACTGGGATTTATTTACAAATGCTTACATCAAGATGGGGTTTATAAGAGTGAAATTTTAAGCATTAAAGAAAAAATTACAAATGAAGAAGAGCAAGAATTAAAAGACTTACCTTTGGAAAATATATTAATAGCTGATGATGAGTTTGCAAAAATTAGCTTTGAACTTAGCTATGAAAAGGCTATATTATGAGTAACTTAGTTTTAAACCACCACCCAAAACAAAGCAAAGCTATTGATTTAAGTGCAAAGGCAAGATTTGAAGATTTAAATTTAGCTAGTATCACAAATTTAGCACAGCATTGTGATGAAAGATTGTTGCCAATTTTAGCAAATGCTTATGATGTAAGTATTGATGGTTTAAGTCAAAAAGAAGCAAGAGCGCTTTTAAGCAAAGCTTTAATGCTTAAAAGACATGCAGGAACTACCTATGCCATAAAAGAAAGCTTAAAAGCAGTATTTGATACAGCTTTAGTAGAAGAATGGTTTAATTATGATGGTAAGCCTTATCATTTTAAAGTAAAAGTAACTAGCTCTCATAAACCTTTTGATGAAAACACTTTTAAACAGCTTGAAAAACTTATTTATGAGTATAAAAATGTGCGTAGTGTTTTAGAAAGTATTGAATTAAAAGTGCAAAGTCATTGTGATAAATACAATGCTAGTGCCAATTTTACAATAGAAAATATAAGTGTTTTACCACTTAGAGTAAGACAAAGACAAGCAAAACTTTCTTCTTTTAACGCAATAGCTGTTTTTATTAGTGAGAAAAATATACAAAGTGGAGTTGTTTTATGAATAGTGAATTTTACACCATACTCACAAAAATAGGTATAGCAAAAATTATTGATGCAAGGGCTAGTGGAAAAGCTATAGTTCTTTCTAAATTTAAAGCCTCTTCAAAAGTTATCATTCCTAAAGAAGAGATGCAAAGTCTAGAAGAGATTGTGTATGAAGCAAATATTAATTCTAAATATGTGGATGAAAAAAATGATCATCATTTGATTTTAGAATGCATTATAGGTGCAAATGAAGGTGGATTTGAGATTAATGCTATAGGTATATATGATGATGAAAATGATTTAATCGCTATAGGAAATGTTCCAAGAACCTATAAGCCACTTTTAGAAGAAGGTGCTGCCAAAGAGATTATCTTTAAAATCATAATGGAGCTTTCTAATAGCAAAGATGTGATCTTAGAACTTGACAAGAGCATGGCTTTAGCAAGTAAGGATTATGTTGATAATATGAAAATAAATCTCTTATTACCTATTACAAGTAACTCTAATGCTATCTTAAAAATTTTTAATGAAAAAATAGACAAAATCAAAGGAGAATAAATGAGTGTTGATATGAGTTCAAAAATAGATGAATTAGCTCACAATATAGGAGAAGTCATAAATAGAGCTGATGCATTGATGGATAAATTTGAAAAAAACGAAGGTAATATTGCAGGTATTGAGGAAAGTTTAGAAAATAAGGCGAAACTACTAATGCAAAATCTATCTTGGACAGTAAGTAGTGAGACCGAAAGTGATACTAATTTTAATACTTTACAAAAAGCTCTAGATGAAGCTAGTAAATATACACCTGTAACTAATTCAAAAATAACAATAAAACTAAAAACAGGATTTATTTTAAGTGAGGAAATAAGAATACAAGATAGAAATATAGGATTTGTTACCATTATTTCAGAAACCGAAACAAAATATGATGTTGATAAACTATCGGGCAAGACTATATTCTATTTTGATAATTCTAGAACGCCTTATTTGCTTATTAAATTATCTCCAAATAAAGCAGATAATGGAAGAACATTTATAGTAGGTAGTAGGACAAGTATAGGTAGTATAGGTGGAACTTTTACAAATTGTCCTAATGTGTTCTTTTGGGATAATGGTATTTTATCTATAAGAGGAATACAAGTAATTAACGCAACGCAAAGTATAGGAAGTTCTGCTTGTAGTACTATAAATGCCGCAGGGTCTTCAAGTAATGAAAATTATACAGTTTTTAAAAATTGCACTAAAGCTTTATTTAGCTCTGCTTCATCTGACTTATATTTAGAATCAGCAAAATTTGAAAATTGTGTTTTAAATGGAGAAGGACCTGGATTTTACTTTCATAGAGGAGGTAGAGCTTTAATGATAAATACCAAATTTATTAATTGTAAACATACAGTTAGTACAACTGCTTTTTTTCAATTTAATTTAGGAGGAATGGTTCAAATAAGTAATACATCTTTTAATTCTATTGATCCTACAAATAGATGTAACATTGCAACAAATCAAACGACACCTAATGGTGTATTTTTAGTGAGTTAGGAGATTAATATGATAATAGATAAAAGAACATTAACAGGTCAAGGTGAGAATATAAATATTGCTATTATAAATTTTGCAATTGAAAATAATACTAGTCTTTGTTTGTTAGATAGATTTTTAAACGAAGATGAAGACGGTAAAAAAATAGATGATATTACACCTGAAGAAATTGAAAATGGTACACAAGCAGTAAAAGAATACTGTCTAGCAAATAAAAATGAGAATTTATATTTTGAGTACCTACTAGCAATTTCACAAGAAGATGAAAAATTAAATATTTTAAAAGAAAAGAAAAAATATGAAATTCAAACTAAAAGAGATGAAGCTTTAGAAAGCGGACTTGTTTATAATGAGCATACTTTCCAAACAAGAGAAAAAGACAAGCAAAATATCATTGGAGCTGCAACTAATTTAATGTTTGATATACAAAGTGGGACTAACTCAATTTCTGAAATCATTTGGATTGATATAAATGATGAAAAAGTAACTTTTACACCACAAGATTTTTTAAAATTTGCTTCAAGCGTAGCTTATCATACCCAAGAAATTATCTTTAAAGCGAATGCATTAAAAGAAAGAATAGAGCAAGCTAAATCTGAGCAAGATTTAGAAGCTATTGTTTGGGAGAAATGATGAAAAAAGTAATTTTAAAACCATTTAGCAAAGATAGGTTTATACTTGTACAAGATTATGAGTTTAGTTTAAAAAGCTTTAAAGGAAAAATCCCTGCTAATTTTACAAGCAATGGAGCAAATATTCCTAGAATTTTTTGGAGTATTTTTCCACCAAACTCACCTGAGTATTTAAGTGCAGTTGTTGTGCATGATTATTTGTGTGAAAGAGCTAATTCTAGAAATGATTATAAATTAGCAGATTTGGCTTTAAAAGAAGCTATGCAAGCCTTAGGATGTTCTAGTATTAAAACTTTTATTTTTTATCATGCGTGCAATAGCTTTCATGCGATTAAGTGTTTTTTAAAAGGCATTTAAAGGAGTTTAAATGGATTATGGCATTTCTTATATACCAGAAGATGGGCAAGGTGGCTTAATAAAGCCTCCAATTCAAAAACCAGAAGTAATTGATAAAGAATTTATAGAAAAACTTATAAATGAAAAACTAAGTCATACTAAAAATGGTTTAAATGGCAAAAATGCTTTAAACATAGAGCTTAAATTAGAAGATAAAAAGCTTTTTTATAGACATTCTTTAAAAGAAAATCCTATTTTTACTTTTAAAGAAAAAATAGAGTTTCAAGCAAGCTCTTTGGCTTATTTTGAAAAATTTACAATTAAAAGCTTTCCAAATAATACAAAAAAAGCAAAAATATCTTTAGTTACTATTTTTGCAGATAATGGAAAAAATTTTAGCATTAGTGCTAATACTCAAGGATCTTATGAGTATCTTGGAAAGTTAAATCCAAAAGAAGCAAGCGCTGTGTTAATCAATGAAAAAAGCGCAATATTTAAAGCAGAATTAGATTATAAAATTTTAAAAGAAAACACTCTAAGTTCTATTGAGCAAGCTTTATATATTGATAAGATTTTTATCACTTTAGATTTAATTGATGAAAATGAGCAAGTCATATCAAAATGCGTTATTTCTTATACATTCTTACAAGAAGATTTAAACTCAGATTTTCAAGAATTATATGATTTTAATAATGCAGCTAACACTTTAAGCACAAAAACAAAAGAATTAAAAAAAGGAGTTAAATAATGGCAGCTAATTATGGAGTTAATTTTACTATAGAAAATGGTGCAGCAAGTCCTATAGCTATACAAAGTGATACACCTATAGGTATAGCTGGGGTGATTGAGGGTGCAAATAAAGATATGATTTATACTAAAGCTGGATATGAGAGTACTCAAACTATGCCAATTTTTGCTTTTTCTAGTGCAAGTAAAGCAAAAGAGTTTGTAAGTGATTTGATTAAAGAGCATAATTTACAAGATTTTAGACTCTTAGACACTTTAGAATGCATTAATTTACAAAATGTTTCTAATGTGATTATCATTAGTTTTTTTGAAAAAGATACAGAGGATGAAAACACTTTAGCAAATGCAAGTGAAGCGATAGAAATGTTTAAAAAAGCAAAGCATCGCACAGGCTTTGCTCCTGATTTAATCATCGCTCCTTATTATTCTCATGAAGCAGGCATAAAAGCTAAACTTCAAAGCGTAGCAGAGGCTATGAATATTACAGCTATAGTAGATTTATATGCAAACAATGCTGGAGAAGCTATTAATGCTATGGAAAGTTTTAGCTCAAAAAGATTGGTTGCCACTTGGCCTTGGGTGCAAATTTTAAATACCCAAGGAAAATACACCTATGTTCCTCAAAGTCCAATCATAGCAGCAATGATAGCACATACTGATGGAGATAAAGAATATGGCTTTAGTGATTCTTACTCCAATAGAGTTATGAATGGAGTAACTGGGAGTGAGCATTTTGTGGAATTTATTATGGGTGAAGATTGTGATGCAGATAGATTAAGAAAAAATCATATTTCAACTTGTATTCTTTATGAGGGCTTTAGAACTTGGGGTGGTGAAAGTAGTGATGAAGATACCATATGGCAAGATTTAGCAAGAGTAAGAACTTTTGATCGTATTGCCATAGCAGCTCAAAAGGCTTCTTTTAAAGCAATTGATAAAAAAGCTAGTGAGCTTTATTTTGTGAAGATTAGTGTTGAAGAAATGCTAAGAAATTTAAAAGGTGCTAAGGTTTTAATTGGCTATGATGTAGAGTGGGATGAAGAGCAAAATACTCCAAGCAATGTTAGTGCTGGTAAATTTTACTTAAAAGTAAAAATCATGAATAACCCAATTGTAAAACAACTAACCATTAATTTCAAATACTCAGATGAGTGGAGTGATGATTTAATTAAAACTATGCAAGGAGAGTAAAAATGAAGAGAAGAATCGGGGAAGTTATACAAGAATGTAATGTTTATATAGATGGTCAGGGTTACTTAGGAGTAGTTAGAAATCTAAAACTTCCTGATATAGAGCAAGAAATGATAGAAACAAAAGGAGTTTTAAGTGCAAATTATGGTAGTGGCGTGTTAAAACCATTAGAAATCTCTTTTAAACTTTCTGTGGTTGATCCAGTACTTTATGCTGCATTTTTTCATACAACTTATAGCACTATTAAAGCACCCATTCTTTTTAGAGAAAGTGTGCATCAAGGAGGTGATAATCATGGAATTAGCGCTGAAATTATGGGTGAGTTTATAAGTTTAAATGAAAGTGATCATGAAAGCGGAAAAGAAGTTGAAGTTGAAGTAAAAATGGCTGTTCATTCTTATATACAAAGAAGAAACAAAATACCAATTATTACTTATGATCATAAAAATACTATTTTAATGATTAATGGTATTGATTTAATGAGTGGTGTACGCTCTAATTTAACTATTTAAATGCTGGTTAATTTAAATTTAAACATTAAAAGGAGTAAAAGATGAAAGAAAAACTAATTAAACTTGAAAATGGTGAAGAGTTAAAAATGAAAGCACCTAATGTGCGTGTTTTAAAAAATGCTACCAGTAAAAGTGATAAAGAAATGGATCAAACTATTTATATGATAGCTACGCTTACAAATAAACAAGAAAGTGACATAGAAGAATTAAATCTTAAAGATTTTATGGCTTTGCAAAATGCTCTTAAAGATTTTTTGCAAGAAGCAGGAGTTATAGCCTAGAAGCTGTAGCTCTTATAAGCCATAGTTTAAATTGGGGTTTAAATGAGGTGTTAGATTTAGATTTGGAAGAATTTGAAAAAGCTTTAGAAATAGCAAAAGAGTTGTTAAAAACTAAGAGTTTTTAATTGTTTTATTCTTAAAAGAACAAAATTTTAAAGCTACATATAAAACAAAGTCTAAAACTGCAATTAAACACCAAGTTGGTAAAACAATTAAAAGTGCGATAGGTGGTATAATCATCATTAAAATAGCAGTTGTGATAATGCCTATAAAATAAGAAAAGATAAAAATAGCTATTGTATTGAAAAAACCATCATTTGCACTTTGATAACTTATTAAAAAAGCAGGTATAAGTGTTGTTAGTAATAAAGCAATGTGTGAAATCGTATCATCATTAATAAATTTTAAAATTTTCATAGCAAAGATTTTAAAATACAAACACTTAAAAAGGGTTGAATGTGGAAAATGCTGGAAGTATTGGAATTGGTATTGTTTTAGGTTTAGTGACTAAAAATGCAAGTGCTGTTGGTAAAATAGTTAAAGATTTTAATAATTTAGAAAAAGTAGCAGCAAAAACCAAACTCGGCATTAGTGGCTTACAAAAACAACTAGATACCCTTAAATTAAATAGCAATCTAAGAGAAGAATTGAAAGCTCAAAGAAAAGGATTGCAAGATGAAATTTTTACCTTAGGAAATTTAATAAGCAGCGGGATTGTTGGCAAAAGTATAAAAGTTGGAATTGATTTTGAAAGCGCAATGGCTGATGTAAAAAAAGTAACAGAGCTTAGCGAGGGACATAGTTTAAAAGATTTCAAGCAAGATATTATAGATTTAAGCAAAAAGCTGCCAATGAGTGCTGAAGAGATTGCAAAAATAGTAAGCGAAGGAGGAAAGTTAGGTTTAGCTAGTAAAGAAGCTCTTGAGTTTGGAAAAACAGCTACTGCAATGGGAGTTGCTTTCGAGATGGGAGCAGATGAGGCTGGTGAGGCCATAGGTGGTCTTATGGCAAATTTGCAAACCGATGTAAAAGGTATAAAAGATTTAGGTGATAGTATTAATTATTTAGCAGATAAAGGTTCTAGTGATGCTAAGAATATAGTAGATATTATAAGTAGAATTGGTGGAATGGGTAACCTTGTAGGACTTCAAAGAGAAAATATGGCTGCACTTGCGGCCACCCTTGATGAAGTGAAAATTCCTGCTGAAGTTGCAGGAACAGCAATTTCAAGTATGCTTACTAAACTTTCTACAGCAGATGCGTTAGGAGAAAAAGCAGAAGAAGCTTTTATGCAATTAGGGCTTAGTGGTGAATTTATGAAAAAAGCTTTAAATGAAAACTCTCAAGAAGCTATCAATCTTTTACTTTCACGCATAAAAACACTCAACAAAGAATCCCAAATAGGAGTAATAACTAATATTTTTGGCAATGATAGTGGTACAATCAGAGCTATGACTACTTTAGTAAATGGTTATGATCGCTATCAAGAGCTCTTAAAAATGGCAAATTCTGAAGAGAAAAAAGGGTCTATGGATAAAGAATTAATTAACAAGTGTGATACAACAGCTGCTGCTTTAAAAATACTTGGCAATAACATTACTGCCATTGCAATTAAATTTTCAGATGCTTTGCTCCCTGTAGTTAAATCAGTAGCTTTAGGCTTTAGCTTTGTTACTAATATTATAGATATCTTACTTTCAAATTTCCCAGTACTTAGTACAATTATAGCTACAGCTACCGTTACTTTTTTACTTGCAAAACCAGCAATATTAGCATATGCATTTGCTAAAAACTATGTTAAAGATTCCACTCTTTTATTTAAGAATGCCTTAATAGCAACAAGAATTCATCTTTTAGCTTTTGCCAATTCTTGTAATATTTCAAAAATATCACTTATCGGTAAAGCTCTTGCATTAAAACTAGTAAGAATTAGATTAATGGCTAGTGTGATTGCAGCGATTATTTATAAAAAAGCTGCTATAGGATTAAATCTTGTACTAGCAAATCTTTCTAAAGCTTTTATATATGTAGCAAGATGTATTAAAATTTTAACCATAACAATGCTTACTAGTCCACTTGGTATTGCATTGGCTGCAATTGGCATTGTTGCAGGAGTTATTATAGCTAACTGGGACAAAGTTAAGATTTGGTTTGTCTCTTTTATAGAATGGTTGAAGCCAATATTTAATCCAATAGCAAATATTTTTAATTCTATTTGGCAGGGAATAAGCGACTTCTTTTATGGTATTTTTGGTGGCATGTTTGAGTGGTTTGGAGATAAACTTTCTTGGATTAGTGAAACAATAGCTTCTGTAGGAAATTTCATAAATGATGTTTTAGGATTTTTTGGTTTAAATGATGATGAAGTTAAAGTAAGCACCAATAAACAAAGTGAAGAAAAGATTATTAATGCTTATAGGGATGAATTACCACAAACAAATGAAATTTTAGAAGCAAAAAGTATTAAACAAATGCCAATTAATTCTACTCCAAGCTTTAACAATGGCAGTATCAATGTAACGGTCAATGGTACTTTTAATATAGCCACAAAAGATGGTAATTTTAATATGCAAGAGTTTGCTACTGCTATACAAAAAAGCATATTTGATGCTTTAAGAAAACAGGAGCAAAATAAAATCAATACTACTATTTATGGGTAATTTATGAGCGATTATATAGAGATTAAAGGACTCGAAAACTTTTTTAAGGCTTGTGATAAATTAATAGATATGGATAAACATGGGCAAAGCATTTTAGCAGGTGCTGGAGAAAGTATGAGAAATGCTATCATAGATTCTTTTAAAAATGAGCGTAGTATTTTTGGGCAAAAATGGCAAGCTCTAAAACCAGCGACAATAAAACAAAAAATTAAAGAAGGAAAAAATAATGGTATTTTAAAAAGAGATGGTGAGTTAAGCAAAGAAACGAATTGGCAAAGTAAAGTTAGTAAAAATAGTGTAGAAGTTTTTAATAATATACAAAGTAAGAAAGGTTTTAAATATGGACTTACTCATCAATATGGCAGCAAAAAGAAAAATATACCAGCAAGAGCTTTTTTACCAATAGATAATAACAATGTTTTACATAAAAGTGTAAGAGAAACAATTTATGAAGATACTAAAGATTTTATTAAAAAAATTAGCAAAAACTAAAACAGGAAAGCCATAAGCTCTCCTTTCTAAAAACTAGCAAAAGCATTATAACCTTCTTTTTGGAAGCTAGCTAATTAAATTTTATTTTAAAAGGAATTTGTTATGAACACTATAAACAAATTTCTAAAAACTAGCACACAAACTAAACCTACACAAACTAAATTAAAAGCTGCATTTGCTTGGGTGGGTGGTAAAAACTATTTAGCTAAAGAAATCATTGCTTTAATGCCAGAGCATAAAACTTATATAGAAGTTTTTGGTGGAGCTTTGAGTGTTTTTTATCAAAAAAGTCCTTCAAAAATAGAAGTTATTAATGATATAAATAACGAGCTTATTAATTTGCACCTTTGCATAAGAAACAAACCACAAAGTTTAAATAATGTATTAAATTCTTTATTTGTAAGTAGAAAGATATTTGCAATGATAAAAAATAAAGAATTAAAGCCAAGAAATGATATAGAAAGAGCTGCTTTTTATTTTTATCTTATTAGCACTTCTTTTGGATCAAACATGGGGCAATTTGCCATGAGCAAACAAAGAGCGCCAAAAAGATTGCTTAGAGATTTTAGCTTACATACACAAAGGCTTAAACATGCTAGCATTGAGAATAAAAGCTTTGAATATATTTTAAAAGAATATGATTACAATGAGGCTTTGTTTTATTTAGATCCACCTTATGTGGGGACTGAAAATTATTATAAAAACACTAATGGTTTTGGAATAAAAGAGCATAAACTATTAAATGAGTTATTAAAAAACATCAAGGGTAAATTTATGCTTTCTTATAATGATTGTGAGCTTGTAAGAGAACTTTATAAAGATTTTAATTTTAAGGAGTTAAAAGTAAGATATTCTTTAAATAACAATGTTTTAAAAAGAAAAGAGAGCAAGGAGGTTTTAATAATGAACTTTTAAGAATAAAGTTAAGAGAATATTTTTTAATATTCTCTTTTACTTAAGCAAAGAAGCTAAAAAATCTAAAGCTTCTTTTCTAAAATTTTCTTTGCATTCTTCTAGATAATCTTTTTCTAAAATAGCTCCGTATTTTAATAAGAGCAAAATAGCTCCAAAATTATTATGATTAATAGCATAAAACATAGGTTGTTCGCCCATACATTCTTTAGTAGCACTCATACCGTTTTTAAGATACTCTAATACAACATCATTGTTGCCATTGCAAATTACATTTATAAATCCCTTGCTAACACCTTGTCTTATATCTAATATTGCTCTATTCATCTTTTTTATCCTTTTGTTTTGATAAGACTACATTAGCTTGGCTTAGCTGAATGTGTGCTGTTGTGAATTATATTGTTTTAACCCAGCTTGATACGACATTTAATAAGTGATTATAGTCTTTACTTGTAGCTTCTTTAAAAAACTCATCTCTAATATCTTTGTGTATTTTAGCTTTTTTTAAAGCACTATCAACTCTAGCTAAAATTGAAAAAGCATTACCATCTTCTCCGATTAATTTAACTTTTATATTTGGATATTTTATACTCATTTTTAACTCCTTAAAATTCACAAAAAGTGCTTTTTAATTCATATCTTTGTTTTTTGCTATTGTATTGAACTACAAATTTCCTACCTATAATATACTTTCAAATAAAGGCACTTGTATAATGGTTTTTTCTTCATTCATTTCAAGTATTTTTGCGATTGAGTAAGAGTTTATACCCATATTATAAATAGTCATAAGCTCTAAGATATTATCTCTTGCTAGATAATCTTTTTCTTTTAAAAGTCTTTTATACAAAATTTTAAATTCATCTTCTAAATCCTGCATAATTTTTTCTTTTAATTCTTCATCAGTATAGTTTTTAATCTCTTTCATTTTTTCTCCTTTTGTTGATTAAGCACACAATAGCTTGGCAAAGCTTATTGTGTGCTGTTAGATCTTAGAAAGCTCTCCAACTACCACACCAATTAGCAAAAAATCTCCATTTTTATAAAATATGTCTTTATATAAAGGGTTTAAAGAGTGTAAAATTACTCCATTATCTTGTTTTAAAACTTGTTTGATAAAAAGTCCATCTTTAGTATTGACCACACAAATGCTTTTGTTTTTAAAAGTTTTATTTCTATCTATTACGCAAATACTTCTATCTTTGATAATTGGCTCCATACTCTCACCATAGCAAGTAATAAACTCACAATCTTTTGTTTTAAAAAAATCTAATATCTTTTGATCTATTAATATGTTTTCAAAGTCTAAAATATCATTAATACCACCTCCACCTAAACTAGCATTGGTTTTATATAGTTTTAAAATTTTATATTTGTATTCACATTCTAATTGATCTTTTGGAGAGCTTCCATAAAAGAAGTAATTAATACTAATATTTCTTTTTTCTAAGAAATTTAAAATATGTGCATAAGGAATAGAGTTTCTAAATTTCATTGAGTTAAAAGTGTCTGGATGGATACCTAATTCTTTAGCTATATCTTTTGTTTTTAATTCGCACTTACCTTCACTTGCAAGTATGTCTTTTAACTTCTCAATTACTTCTTGCATTTGCATGATCAATCCTTTTATTTTAATTTAAAAGAATTTAACAAAAAATTGCAAAAAGCAATGAAAAGATTTTATTTTGAAAGGTTTAATTATAAGTATAATTTTTACACTATTAATTGATTTTAAAAAAACAAATTTTTCATTAAATAAATAATAATTTATAATCTTAAATTGATTTTTTAATATATAAATTATATAATCCTTGCCAATTAAAGAATCAAAGCCATCAAAAGGACTTATATTAATGAAAAGCTTTAATACCATAGTAACAACCAGAACAATCAAAAGTGATTCTAGTATTATGAGATTAAATCCAATTAGCGAAGCAATCAAGAATGCTATTGATGCAAAAGCAACTCATATTGATATTTGTTTTGAAGAGTGCGAAAGCGATGGTTTGTTTGATAATAGTATTTCTATCACCATTAAAGACAATGGGGCCGGCTTTAATTGTTTCGATGATCAATATATGCAAAATAGATGGACGCATTATAAAGGTGGAGATTATATTAAAAATACTTTAGGAGGAAGAAGCAGAGGCCGATATTCTTATCTTAAGTTTGTTGATTTTGAAAATGAATGTTTGAGTGATATTAAAATATATACAAAATATAACAATAAAAGTTATAGCGTTATCTTTCAAGGTGAAAATCAGAATATAGGATTTAGCGTCAAAGAAGAAGTTGCAAATCACACAGAAAATTTTACAACGAAATTATATATCAAAAGACTAGGAAATAAATTTATTAATGGCAATACAATAGAACAGATGATTGAAAAAGCAAAAAAAGAAATTATAGTTGAATTTTCAGATAAACTTCTAAAGGGTATAACTTTATCTATTAACAATATAAAAATTAATGTTGAAGAATATATAGAAGAACAACTGGAAAAAGAGTATGAATTAAAAAATGGACAAAAAATTAGTGCATATATGGTTGTTTGGAAAAATGAGATTGATTTGGCAATCGATAAAAAGCATGTTTTTTTATTTAATATTGATAACATTCCTCTTGGAAAAATACCATCTGGTTGTCAAAAATCAATATTTAACTGTCATACTGTATTTTTAACGAGTAGCTGTTTTGAAGAGGATTGTGAATTTATCGATATTAATCCTAACTATAAAAAAATTATAGAGGAAGCCAAGAATTTATATAAACCTGACTTAGATAAATTATTATATAAAGTTTGGCTTAAAAATGCAGATTTGATGGCTAATAAATTAGCAGAAGAGAGTGAATTTTTCAAAGATGAAACCGATAAAATGATACAAGAAAAAATTAAAGAAGCGTATATGGTTTTATCTTTGCCGTTGCTTATAAAACAACATAATATTAATCGCAGCAACGCATCATATTTTAGCAACTCGCTAATAGGATTAATTTCAGATAATTCTTATAATACACTTGAGAATTTGGAACTTGTTTTTAATTTAGAAAAAGAAGATCATGAAGTTTTTAATTATGTAAGAGAGAATGTTAATATTCTGAATCTAATAAAAAAATATTATAATTATATATCAAGACTTGATTTTTTACAGCATTTTGAAAATTTGGTATTAAACGAAGGGAAGGCAGAAACAAAGGAAAGAAAGGAGCTACATAAAATTATAGAAAATAATTTATGGTTGTTTGATGAAGAATATCTAAATCTTGATTTTTTTAGCGATCAATCATTAAAAGGAATTTTTAATGAAATAAAATTACCAATAAATATAGATAGTGAAAATCAATTAAATACAATTCCAGATATTTTTATACCTCGTACTAAGGATAATGAATTAATACTTATCGAGTTAAAAGCACCAAAAGTAGAAATAAATTCATCAATACTTACTGATGTGTTTAATAAATATATCACTAAAATTCTTAAATCATTATCAAAGCAAGGAAGTAATATTGATTATGTGAAGGCTATATGCATTTCATCAAAAAAGCAAGAATTTACAGGAAGCTTAACTGGAGATAAATATAGCATAAATCCAATGACTTGGAAAGAAATAATTAGTGTAAGAAAAAAAGACTTGGAAAACCACATAAAAGATGTTAAAAGTAATTTATCTTTATCAAAATATAAAGATCTTCACAATTTTAAAGAAAAAGAAATAAAAATGGAAAGGGTTGGCAATTTAAAAAAAATATAAAAATTTGAATATTTTATATAGCAAAAAATTTCCAATATGATAATTATCTAAACAAAACTATATTTTATTTGTAACTACCTGTATATTATTTATTTTTTAAATTATCTAGTAATGTTAAGCTTTGTACGTAACTATCCTCCAAACCTTAAAGTTGTAGATAGTTACATGCTATTTTTGTATAAAAAGTGGTTAAACTATGATTATATAGTGTTTTATAAAGATAGTTACATTAAAAACAAAACATAAGTTTATTTTAAGTAAAAATGTAACTATCTTTGGAGAGTAAAACATTTTTTAGGATTTAGAATTTAAAACTAAACTTCGCCTTTACATGCCTTTTAAACAGTATTTAATCACTTTCTTGGGATAAAACGGATATTTTGGGATATTTGGGATATTTTATGCTTTGAATTGAGAAAGATAAAAATGTATTTCTATAAGCTTTAAAAGCCTATTATTTAGCATTTTTGCTAAAATTATTTAGAGATAGTTACATATTCTTTTTAAAATACCCCTTACAGAAAAAGTTAAAAACAATGAAATTGATAAAAAATTTTATAGAAAATGACACGATTGAAAAAGCTTTAAATAAAGCTAAGAAAGTATTAAAATCCTGACAAATAAGCAATCATTTGCTTATTTGATCAAGGTATTCTCCAACTACTTCTTTGACTTTATTTGCTATAAAATCAGGTTCTAAAACCTTTACATAAGGTATGTAATAATACACTAAAGGTAAAATTTCCATTTCATGAGTTATCTCAAGCTCTATTTCTATGGAGCCATCTTTGTCTTTACCGGTGATGATTTGTGAATTTAGAGGCTTTCTTTCAAAGTATTTTCGTATCGGTTCTTCTACTAAAAGCCTTACTGTAAAAGGCTTATCAAGGCTAAACCATATAGAATTTACTCTTTGAAGTTTTACTTCTAAACTCTCATCGGTTTGAAAATGCTCTTGGGTTAGGGTGATGTTTTGGATATTTTTTAAATAAAATTTTTTGAAAATATCACGTTTTTTCATATCAAAAGCAAGCAAATACCAAAATCCACTAAAAAAAGCTAGTTTTAAAGGTTTTACTTGGAAAAGTTTATTTTCATATTTAAAGACAATTTGTGTTTTGGTGTTGATAGCTTGTTCGAGGATTTGAAAATTGCTTAAATCTTTTTCTTCTAGCTTTTCTGCATCTAAACTAGTATGGATGGGGTTAGAGATATTTTGAGAAAGTTTAGAAAGTAGGGGATGAGCCTTAGCATAAAAGCTATTTCCGGCACTTTTTGCCATGGTATCAAGCACTTCAAGGATTATTTTTTCATCATCTTGCTCTTGAATGTCTTTGCTTGTATCGATACGCCATTTTCTTCCATTTTTAATAAGCCCCATAGACTCAAAAACCCCTTGCATGTCTCTTTTTATGGTTTTAGCGCTTACATTGAGTTCTTGGGCTAGTTCTTTTATGGTTATGCCATTTTCAGACTTTACTAATTTTTCATATAAAACTTCAAGGCGTGTTAGTTTGGAATTTGCAATGTATTTTTTAAGATCTTTCATGATTTTTCTCTAAATTTTTTCAAAATATTAACAACAATTGCTTTATAAACAAATAAAGTCTAGTTTATAAACGCTGTAAAACTTATAGTTTGGAAATGAAAGTTTATTTAGAAAACAATGTTTGAGAGTAAAAGATGATAAATATGAAATTATTAAAATACAAAAGGTTGTATTTTACTAGGTTTAACTAAGAGTGATGAAAGTGTCGGGCAAAGCAGATAAGCTTGTAAAAAATTATATGATTTGTTATATCAGCAAGATTTATCAAATATAAAATTAGAAATCACAAATAAATTTTAGAAAGGAGTAAGCTTAGAGTAGGTTACCACATAATCCCCCTAAAAAAAGGGGACAAGGTTAATAAGCCTTGACTATAATCATACTTAGTAGTATAATTATAAAGATTATGTGGATTATATAGCTCAAATTTAATCACCTACTTTCTAGGGTTAGATTAAGCCATAGGGGGTCAGACCTACGGCTAACCCTTGAAAGTATTATACAAAAACCTACTTTAAACTACAAATAATATGTCATTTTTATTTAAAAACACAAAGCTTTATATTGCTTTAGCTCTAATGCTTATGCTTAATGTATTTTTATATCTTAAGCTAGATAGCACAAACGCAAAATTAGAAAAAAGTCAAAGTGATTTAAATTTAGCTTTGGGTGTAAATAATGAACTCACGAGGATTACTCAGGAGTTGAAAACAAGACACGAGCAAGAGCTAAAAGCACTCTTTCATGCAAATACTCAAAAAAATTAAATCAAAACAATGATTGATGATGTTAAAAACTATATATCCAAAAGCAATGAAACTAATACCACTAAGCTTTTTAATGCTATGCTTGATAGGCTGTGGGAGCAAAACACAAGTATTAACCAAAATACAAATTCAAAAAGTGTAAATACTAATTGAAGTATAAAAAATGTAGTTGAAAATTTTTTAAATAGTGTTATGTTGCATTATAATATACTACTTTCTTTTGGATTTTTAGTATATGTTGTGACAATATATCATTTATTGAAATTACCATTCCAAAAGCTAAGAGATAATTTAGCGATAGATTCTAACAATGATGGTTTTAACAGATAATAAGTATCCATGTTCTCCGTTTCCTTGCATAGAAGGTGCTAGCCATATCGAAGATGATGATACTCAAGTTGGTATTAATGATGAAAATAATAATGGTTGGGAAGATGATGGTTCTTATAGAGGACAAATTTTTATCTTTAATAAAAAAGATAATAGATGTCGCTCTAAAGACAAATTTTTGGTTTAACTGGGGGTGGTTGCTGTGATAAAGATAAAGTATTTATAGGGCTTGTACCTTGTAAAGAAGATGAAAAAAAGCTAGCAAAACTCAATAAGCAAAATAGATGTGTAGAAGTTGGTGAATATTGCTCTAAAAAAATTAAATTCATAGCTTGTATTCAGCATAAAAAAACACATTGTTGTTTTAATTCAAAATTAGCAAGAATATTTAATGAACAAGGATGCCCACAAATTAAAAGAGGTTGGGGTTCTCCAAAAAGTCCTGATTGTAGAGGATTTACTCCAGAAGAATTTCAAAAGTTAGATTTTAGTGAAATAGATTTAAGTGAATTTATTGCTGATATTGTTGGAAGTATTGATGTAGATAAAATACAAGCTGATTCTATAAAAATACAAGAAAAGATTGAAAGCAATCTTGAGAATTTAACAAGAAAACCTACTAATTAAAAAGAAAAATAAAATTATAGAAAGGAGATAGAGTTTAGTTAAAAGTTTGTTTGGTAAGCCAAAGGGATTATCCTAAACCCTGCAAAAGCAGGGGGTACTCAATGAGCCTTGACATAGCAAAGTGTTAAGAGTATAATTATAAGGATAATTTTTGTTAGCATTATGCTCACCTCCCTTCTGGGCGGTAAATTAACGCTAAAGGGTTGCGCCCCTTTGGCGTTGCACCCTTAATATAATTATATCAAACAAACTCTTTAACTTCTTTAATACAATTGATGAAAAGATTTTACATTTTATTCCTTAGTGCTTTAATTTTTGCACCTTCTTTATTATTTGGTGCTACAAATATAGATGATAATCATATTATCTTTACTTGGGGCTATGGTGAAGTAGCAAATGATATTTTACAAGTTATAAAAGATGTTATATTTTTGCTTCAATTAACTAATAAAAGTAAAGAATCTTTTCATATCAATATCTTAATCAATAGTGATACACTTTATAAAAATCCTTTATTGCAATATAATATAAATAGAAAAATTTCTAAAGATGAAAATATCATTTATGCTTTAAAAAATACTTCTAGTATAAATCAAGCTTTTAAAAACTTAAAACAATTACAAGAAGTATTATTAAAAGAAAATATATTTTTAAATTTTATAGACTTAAATAGTAAAGAAAGTCTTTTAAGTTTTTACAATCAAATATTAAGTAATCATCATCTTAAAGATTATTTTTATATAAAAAATAATCAATTTTTTATTAAAGAAGATATAAAAAATAAAATTATATTTCACAATATCAATTCTTCTTCTATTATAAGTAATTATCTTAGCTTGTTAAATGATTTTAATACTTTAAGTAAGATAGAACTTATAAATATATTAGAAAGTTTAAGTTTATACAATCTTTCAACTTTAATGCAAGATATACAAAAAAGAAACTTAAAACTAGAATATAACTTAAAAAGCTTTGATAAAGATAGTATCTTTTTATCTAATATGATTATGAACGTGAGGTTGAAGTAAGTAAATGATAGATTTAGCAGGTGTGATTTGTTAATGAAAATAAAAACTCTTTTTTAATATTTTGAATATAATTTACCAAAAAAACACTTGGGAGTAAAAAACAAATGGTGCCCGAGGTCGGACTCGAACCGACACAAGGTTGCCCTTACCAGATTTTGAGTCTGGCGCGTCTACCAGTTTCACCACTCGGGCTTTTTTAAGATTTTAGATTAAAAATATAGAATGTAAAATTATACTAAAAAAAAATTAAAGCAATATAAAAATATTTATATAGTAAATTAAAATATCTTTAAAATTGGAACTTTTTTTGCTTGTAAATAATTAAAAAATTTATTTGCGGAGCAAGATAATGAGAATTAGTAACCAGTATACTTACTACACTTCTATACAAAATTACACGGATGGTCAGTCTTTACTTAATAAATATAATTTGCAATTACAAACAGGTCAACTTATACAGCACTCTTGGGAAAATGCCAATACTTATATTAATGGTTCAAGATTAGAATATGAACTAGCTAATATAGGTCAGGTAATTGAAGGAACTCAATCAGCTATGGAATTAGCAAAAAACACAGATACGGCTTTAAAAAATATCACTGAACTTTTGGAAAAATTTAAAACACTCTTAACAAAAGCTGCAAGCGATGGTAACTCTCAAGAATCAAGAGAAGCTATAGCGAAAGAACTTAAACTTGTGAGAGATTCTATTGTAAATATTGCCAATACTAGCATTAATGGGCAGTATTTGTTTGCAGGATCAAATAGTGCTAATATGCCTTTTGATAAATATGGAAACTATACTGGCAATAAAGATAATATTTTTGTGGTTAGTGGTGCTGGCACGCAAATTCCTTATAATATACCTGGTTGGGATTTATTTTTTAAACCTGATTCAAATATAAATAAAATCATTTCAACAAATGTTTCTTTCACTGATGCTCGTTATCCGGATAAAAAAGAATATTTAACAGGAGAGTCTAAATTTTCGCATTTAATAGGCCAAAATTATGTTCAAAATGGCAAACTTGATCCTGATAAAAATTTCGAAGATAGTTATGATGAGAAACTTCCTTTTCCACACTCATCAATGTATATTCAAGGCGTTAGACCCGATGGAACAAGTTTTAAAGCCACTTTGGATATAGATCCTGATGCTAAAATTGAAGATGTTTTAGAAAATATTGGAAAGCTATATGGCAACACAGAGGGAAATGAGGTTGTTAAGGTCGCATTGAATGATAGTGGCCAAATAGAAATAAAGAGTTTAAAAGAAGGAAGTAGTTCTTTAGATTTTCATGCAGTTGCCATGACACCACAACTTCAAGACGCAGAGCAAATTAAAGCCTTAAGTGAGGCTGCTCAAAGAGAAGGTATCAGCATGGACGAAGTTACCAATCGCATTATGCAAGCAGCGCATAATGGAGATTTAAATAATACTAAAAGTCCAGTAACTGTGGAAGTTGGCGGTGAGCAATTTACTGTTGATATTTACAAAACAGACTTTATAAAAAGCAATATCAATGGTAATAAAACCAATGGAGCTGACTTTGATGTGCCTTTTGAAAAAGATGGCAATACTGTTTTTGGAAATGTTTCTCAAGTGATTAAAGGCACTAGTGAGTATGCTACTGATAGTACAAAATTAAGTGAAGTCGTTGCAAATGCTAATGGTAGCATGGATGGCCAACAACTTCAAATGGAAATCACTTCTAGAAGCGGTCAAAAATATAATGTAACTATTGATTTAGAAAATTCTACTGTAAGTTATCCTGATCCAAATAATCCGGATCAAACCATTAGTTTTCCTATTACTCATTCTCAATATAATGAAGCAACTGGAACCTCAGTGGGTATGCAAACAAGACCTGAAGATATTACCTATGGTCAGTTAAATGATATTATAGGTATGTTTGCAAGCGATAATGTTCCTACAGCAACTATTACTCCAAATGCAAACGGAACTATTAATAATAATGATTTTCAAACTATCCAACAAGACATAGCTGATTCTAAGGGTTTTGTTGAAGTTAGTATGGACTATAAAGGTCGTATAAGTATTACTGATAAATTTTCAACTAATACAAATATAGGTCTTACCATCAAAGATTCAAATTCAAATAGCGGCTTTCCCCCAGCAGGAGAAGTAAGCAATGGTTCAGGTTTTGTATTTAGTGCAAATAATTCTTTAACTATCGATGATCCAAATATTGATTTGATTAAAGATTTAGATGAGATGATAGATGCGGTTTTAAACGGTAGTATGAGGGCTGATTCAGAAGGAAGTGATCCTAGAAATACAGGTTTACAAGGCGCATTAGAAAGGATTGATCATTTACAAGATCATGTTAGAAAAATGCAAACAACCATAGGAGCTTATACTAACAATATAGAAGAAACAAACAAAAGAATGACTTTTTTAAATGTTAATGTTGCTTCTATAAAAAGTGGTGTGACTGATGCTGATTATGGGCAAACATATATGATGTTTATGCAAACTATGGTTTCTTATCAAGCTATGCTTTCAGCTACTTCTAAAATTTCTCAAATGAGTTTATTAAACTACTTATAATTTTTGATATAATAGCTTTTTTCTTTATAAAAGGATGTGTTATAAAAAAAGAAGCTATTTTTATCATTTCTAATGTTTTTATTTTTTATTTTTGTTTAAGTGCTTTGATACCTGATCAAGCTTTAGTAAGTATTATAGGATACTCTTTAGCAAAACTTAGCTATTTTTTATTTGGCTCATTGACTAAATTTTATCCTTTTGTCTTTTTTTGGTTTAATTATCTTTTATATAAAAATGATTATAACTTTGAACTTATTGAGCGTAGATTTAGTGTAGCTATCTTTACTTGCATTTTTGCTTCGCTTATTTTTGCTTCAGCATTTTTGCAAGATAAAGGTTATATAGCTTCTGCTATGTTTGTGATTTTAGATGGACTTTTTGGAAAAATAGGTAGCTTAATCTTGGTGATTTTGCTTTTAGCTTTTGCTTTTAGTATTTCTTTTCCGCAAATTATCAAAGAAGTGTTTAAAATAGATCTTGATTTTGATTTTTATTTAAAACTCGAAACTTTAATTAAAAATAAAATTTTTGGCTTTTTTGGTGGTGATAAGTATGAAAATGAAACCAAAGAAGAGCAAGAAAAACTTAAGCAAGAGCTTTTAATTAAAGAAAAAAAAGAAGAACTCGTTGAGAAAGAAGAGTTGCCAAAACAAGAGGTTCAAGAAAATAAAAAATTCAATCTTGAAGATTTGAAAAATCAAGAATTAGAAGAAGTGATAATTAGTGAAGAGGATAAAAAATTAAGCTCAAGTTATATTCATGAGCTTTCAGAGCCTATTGCAAGTTTTGCTCAAAAAGCTAGTCAAATAAATATAAAGGAAGATGAAATGACCCCTGAAGAGTATTTGTCAAAATATAAAAATAATAGTGAAGATATTTATACTCAAACTTTAAAAAGTAAAAATTTAGATGAGCCAAGTTATAAAAGACGTAATATGGACTTAAATGAAAACAAAGAAGAAGCGATAGAAGAAAATTCTTTATTTGCCAAAGAGCTTAAAGAGCGTGAGCAAATGCTGCAAAAAGCTAAATTGCTAGAAGAGTATAAAGCTTTACAAAAAGAAAAAATTTTAGAAGAACTTAATGAGGATTTTAAAAAAATTGAAGAATTAAATGCTATAGAAGCACAAAAAGAAGCTGAGTTTAAAAAAATTCAAAATAAAACTAGCTTTTTAGGGGTAAAAGAATTTAAAGATGAAGATTTTATTCCGCAAAATGAAGTAAAAGAACTTGATTTTAGTGAAGATGATTTTGCTAAGCCTGTTAGTATAGAAGAACTAAGAGGTAAAAGAAACTATGAAAGTCCTTTTGTGGTAGAAGAAGTACAAATTGAAGTTAAAGAAGAAAAAGTTCCATTTGAAATTACTCAAGAGCCTATAGTGGAAGTAGTAGAAAACAAAACACACTATTCTATCACTAATGAAGTGAGTGAAAATAAAGCTTTATTGAAAGATCTTGATTTTGGAAATTTTGAAAAACCAAAAGATTTTTCTTTACCACCTTTAGATTTTTTAACCATGCCAAAAGAAGGCAAAAGTGAAATCAATGAAGAAGAAATCGATAGAAAAATTTATGATTTATTGGAAAAATTAAGACGCTTTAAAATAGGTGGCGATGTAGTTAGAACTTACACAGGTCCTGTTGTAACTACTTTTGAATTTCGTCCAGCAGCAGATGTTAAAGTGAGTAAAATTTTATCTTTACAAGATGATTTGGCTATGGCTTTAAAAGCTCAAACTATAAGAATTCAAGCTCCAATCCCAGGTAAAGATGTAGTAGGGATTGAAGTACCAAATGAAAAAATCGATACGATTTACTTAAGAGAAATTTTAGAAAGTGAGGTATTTAAAAATTCTAGCTCACCTTTAACTATAGCTTTAGGTAAGGATATAGTAGGTGATCCTTTCATCACAGATCTTAAAAAGCTTCCTCATCTTTTAATAGCAGGAACTACAGGAAGTGGTAAAAGTGTGGGAATTAACTCTATGCTTTTATCTTTGCTTTATAGAAATTCACCAAAAACCTTAAGACTTATGATGATAGATCCAAAAATGCTTGAATTTAGTATTTATAATGATATTCCACATTTACTTACACCGGTAATTACTGATCCTAAAAAGGCGGTAAATGCTTTATCAAATATGGTGGCTGAAATGGAACGCAGGTATCGTTTGATGGCTGAAGCAAAAACTAAAAATATAGAAAATTACAATGAAAAAATCAAAGAACAAGGTGGTGAAATCTTACCATTTATTGTAGTGATTATCGATGAGTTGGCTGATTTAATGATGACTGCGGGTAAAGATGTGGAGTTTTATATAGGTCGCTTAGCACAAATGGCAAGAGCAAGTGGAATCCACTTAATCGTAGCTACACAACGCCCTTCAGTAGATGTTGTTACTGGTGTTGTAAAAGCAAATTTACCAAGTAGAATTTCTTATAAAGTAGGGCAAAAGATAGACTCTAAGGTTATTTTAGATTCTATGGGTGCTGAAAGCTTACTAGGGCGTGGGGATTGTTTATTTACTCCTCCTGGCATGAGTGGTTTAGTGCGTTTGCATGCACCTTTTGCAAGCGAAAATGAAATCGAAAATATAGTAGAGTTTTTAAAAGCTCAACAAGTAGTAGAATATGATGAGAGCTTTTTAAAAGATGATAGCCAAGATGGATCTTATAAAAGAAGTGAATTTGATGATGGGGATTTAGATGAACTTTATGAAGAAGCAAAGGCTGTAATCTTAGAAGATAGAAAAACTAGTATTTCTTATTTGCAAAGACGCTTAAAAATAGGCTATAACCGCGCAGCAAATATCATAGAACAACTTTCACAAACAGGTGTTTTAAGCGAACCTGATGCAAAAGGGCAAAGAGAAATTTTATAATCAATTTCTTATTGCCTTGTTATGATCTTTTAAAGTAGAGGTAAAAATATGCTTATTAGTTTTTTTATCTCTTACAAAGTATAAATATTCTGTTTTAGCAGGAAAAATAGCTGCCTTGATAGCTTCAAATGAAACATTGCATACAGCTTCTTTTGGTATGCCATTAAATTTATAAGTATTGTAAGAACTATTATCTGATCTTATTCTTTGTGGAGTGATTTTTTCATGAGAGTATTTTCCATAATTTAATGTTCCATCCATTTGAAGCTTCATACCTTTTCTTAAACGATTTCTAATTACAGATGAAACTATAGGCATTTCTTCATTACTCGCTGCTTCTTTTTGTATAATGGAAGCTATGATGATATACTCATGCCATTTTTTTTCATTATATTCTCTAAAAATTTTATAAGAAAGTTTTTTAAATTCACTTACAGAGTAAGCCAAAAGATATTTTACCAAAAGCTCTTCTGTGATACCTTTTGGAATTTTATAAGTTTCAGGAAAAAGCATACCTTCTTTAAAAGGACTTTGTTTGTAAAATTCCTGCATTAAGATTTTAACATTTAAATTTAACTTCGGTGCTAATTCTTCAAAGAAAATTTCAGTCGTTTCTCCAGGAATTAAAGTAATAGTTTCAAGCGCTGCCTTAGCGACGGTAAGCTTATGTAAAAATTCAGCTCTATTTAGTTCTTTTGTGCCTATATTTATCCAGCCAGATTGTGGATGGCCCAAAAAATATAAAGTATATTTATCGATACTGCTCATTTTATAGTTATTTTTATCTAATTGCGTTATAATCTTGCTAACAGAACCTTGTGGTATAAAAACCACAGAGTTTGTTTTTATAGGTAAAAGTAGATAATAAAAAATGGATAAAAGAAAAATTAAAATCAAGTCACAACATATTAAAAAAATTCTTAAATTTTTAGCATTACCTATGATACTTTTCATTGCTTTGTTTATTTACCTCAAAAATGGAATTTATATAGAAAAATTAGAATTTTCTTCTATTAATTTAGAGAAATTATATATTAAATTAGATAAAAAACTCATTTTAAATGCTAAAAAAGTCGTAGTAAATTCTCAAAGTCAAAGTGCTCAAAATGAAACTAGCGCAAGTAAAGCTGTGCAGCTTATTAAAGATGTAAAATATATTTATTGGTTTTTTCAAGAAATCAATATTGATGAAATGTTTGTCAATAACTATCCTGTGGAGTTAATTTATAAAAATAATTTATTTTTTGTAAACAGCAAAAATCTTTTAGTAAAAGTGAATTTAAAAATTAGTGATAAAAATATACAAGCTAATATTGATAATTTTCTTTTAAAAGATCATAATCTTAGCATAATTGGCTCCTTGCTTATTAATCCTAAGACAAAATTTTATACTTTTAAAGGTAAAATCGATAGTGATTTTTTAAAAAGTGATGTTAAATTTTCACTCAAAAGAGAAGAGATTGCTTATGAATTAGAAAATATCAGTTCAAATAATATTTCGCAAATTTTTGATATTTTAGTAGAAAATGGAGTACATTTGCCTTCTAATCTTGCTCTTTGGGTGGGTGGTAAGGTAAAGGCTGATTTTTATTTTATAGAAAAATTAAGCGGTTTTGCAGACTTTGGAAAGCATAGATATTATTTAAACGATATCAATGCCAAAGGTTATGTAAATAATTTAAAAGTAGTTTTAGATAAAGGCATAGATCCTATCGTAAGTCCTTTTGTAAGACTTGAATTTGCTAAACAAAGACTTGATTTTATTTATGATGATTTGCGTTTTAATAATCAGGATTTAACCCAAAGTCAAATTTATATAGATAATATGTTAAATGAAAAAGCAGGAATTTATATACGCATTAAAAGTGATAATGCTAGAGCTGATTATAGGGTTAATAAAATTTTGCTTTTATATGATATAAAATTACCATTTTTACAAAATAATGGTGTTACAAAGACTGATTTAGTATTAAAAATTCCTTTTGACCATCCTGAGAAAATTACTTATAATGGTAGTTTTAATATTATTAATTCAAATATAAATATAAGTGATTTTAAGATAACTCAAGCAAATCTTACTTTAAAAAAAGATAAACTAGATATACAAAATGCAAGCGTGCAAAGTAGTATGATTAATGGTGATCTTAATGCAAGTGTTGATTTGAAGCAAAAAAAAGGTGATTTTAAAACCTTTATAACAAACTTAGAACTACCACAAGAGAGCTTAAAAATGGAAAATAAATTTCTTGATTTAAGCCTTGATTTTGATAAAAATATTAGTTTATATAATAAAGAATTTACCACAACTTTAAATTTTGATCAAGGTGTGTCTGTTTATGTTGAAAAACTTGCAAAATATAAAAATTATTCTAAATTAATGCAAAAAAATAAAGTGCATGATGGGGAATTATCTTTAAATACTTTAAATTTCCAAGATTTTAATGTAGATATTAATAATACTACTTTTGAATCATTTTTGCTCTATAAAGATAATAATCCTTATGAATATGATAGTTTTAATATAAAAATAAAAGGTAATGATTTTAATTTAACTAGTGTAAGTGGTAGTATTTTTGCACAAAAAGACAATGATGATGTAAATATTACTTTAAATAATATTAATTTATTGATTTCTCAGCAAGATACAGAAAATACTTTAGATACTCTTGAAAATTCAACTTATAATATTAGTGGTAAAAATATAGATTTGATTTTAAAAGATTTTAATAAAACCTTAGATTTTGATCAATTTGACGCTAAAATTAAAAAAGATTCCGTAAAAGCTTGGGCAAATAGAAATGAATCTAGATTTGATTTTTTGTTTAAAGAAAATCAAATGCAAATTAGAGCTTTAAAAATGGATGATGATTTTCTAAACACCTTTATGCGCCAAAATGTTTTTGAAAAAGGTGAGTTTAATCTTTATGTAGATGGCAATAGTACTGATTTTTTCAAAGGTAAGTTCTTATTTAAAGATACTTATTTAAAAGATTTGAAATTTCATCAACAGCTTTTAAGTTTTATTGATACCATACCTAGTTTAATTTTATTTAAGGCGCCTACCTTTAATGAAAAAGGCTTTAGTGTTGAAAATGCTGGTATAAGTTTTAATCGTAAAAAAGATCTTTTTGAAATAGACGCACTTAATTTTAATGGTGATAGTGCAGATGTGTTAGGTCAAGTTAAAATCAATTTAAGAAGCAATCAAGTGGATGGTTTATTAGAACTTAGAACGCTAAAATCAGCCAGTTCGGTTATTTCCAAAGTTCCAATTATCAATCAAATTATATTAGGTAAAGATAGGCAAATTAGTACACAAATTAAATTAAGCGGAACAGTGGATGAACCTGAATTTAAGACCCAGCTTATTGCACAAAGCTTGCAACTTCCTTATCATTTAATTAAAAATATTTTTGAATTACCAGCTAATTTAGTGAAATAAACGCAAAAAGGAGAAAAAATGAAAATCACTATCATAGGCGCAGGAAATGTTGGTGTAAGTACTGCTTATGCTTTGATTTTAAGAGAGTTGGTTGATGAGCTTGTTTTGATTGATATTAATAAAGATTTGCTTTTTGCTAGAGAATTGGAATTAAGTCAGAGCATAGCTGCTTTTAATTTTGATATTAAAATAACTTGCACGGATGATTATGCGCACTCAAAAGATTCTCAAGTGGTTGTTTTTAGTGCGGGAGTAGCTAGAAAAGAAGGTCAAAGTAGGGATGAGCTTTTTGCTATTAATGCTAAAATTATGTTTGAGTGTGCCAATAATATTAAAAAATTTAACAACGATCCTTTGTTTATTATAGTAAGCAATCCTGTAGATTTTTTACTTAATGCTCTTTATGAAAGTAAATTATTTTCATCAAAAAAAATCATTGCTATGGCAGGTGTTTTGGATAATGCTAGATTTAAATATGAAGTTGGTAAAAAATTAAATATAAAAACTTCTTGTATAGATACTAAGCTTATAGGTTTTCACAATGATAGCATGGTTTTAGTAAAATCTCAAAGTAAAGTTCAAAACAAAGCATTAAATGAGGTTTTAAATGAATATGATCTTGCTCAAATAGAACAAGAAGTTAAAACCGGTGGTGCTAAAATTATTAAACACTTAAAAACTTCAGCATATTTAGCCCCTGCAAGTGCTTGTGTGAGGATGATAGAGGCTTTAAAAAGTGGAGAATTTTTACCAATATGTGTAATTTTAGATGGAGAATACGGCATAAAAGAAAAAGCTTTTGGTGCTATGGCAAGGATAAGTCTTGATGGGGTGCTTGAAATTTTGGAGTTAAAATTAGACAATCAAGAACAAATTGCATTAGAAAATTCTCTCATTCAGTATAATTATAAATAATTTTTAGGAGTTTTTTACTCCTAATGTTACTTTGCGTTATAAATACCTATTTGTTTTACTTTATATTTTAAATAATATTTACTCATGCTATAAATTCGCTATAATAAAAAGTTTGTTTTAAAAATAACTTTTGATAAAAAATCATTAAAAATAACAAAAAATTAGAAAGGAATTTTAATGGTAGCCCCAGAAAATACACCGGTTTGGGTTGATGAAGCAAGATGTAAAGCTTGTAATATCTGTGTTAGCTATTGTCCAGCTGGAGTTTTAGCAATGAGAGATGAAATCAGTGCAGTTTTAGGACAGATGATAGAAGTGGTTCATCCTGATTCTTGTATAGGCTGTAGTGAATGTGAAAGTCACTGCCCTGATTTTGCAATTTTTGTTGCAAAAAGAGATGAGTTTAAATTTGCAAAGCTTACGCCAGAAGCCAAAGAAAGAGCACAAGCTGTTAAAGAAAATAAATATAAAAAATTAAACGCATAGGAAAAACAATGAGAGAAGTGATATCAACAGGTAATGTTTTAGTAGCAAAAGCTGCGATTGATTGTGGCTGTAAATTTTTTGGTGGTTATCCAATTACTCCAAGTTCTGAAATAGCACATGAATTAAGCCATATGCTACCAAAAAATGATGGTACTTTTATACAAATGGAAGATGAAATTTCAGGTATTAGTGTGGCTTTGGGTGCTTCTATGAGTGGTGTTAAGTCTATGACAGCAAGTAGTGGACCTGGAATTTCTTTAAAAGCTGAGCAAATTGGTTTGGGTTTTATAGCCGAAATTCCACTAGTAATTGTAAATGTTATGAGAGGTGGTCCATCCACTGGTCTTCCAACAAGAGTTGCACAAGGAGATTTGTTTCAAGCAAAAGCTCCAACACATGGAGATTATGCAAGTATAGCTTTAGCTCCTGCTTCATTAGAGGAAGCTTACACTGAAACTATTAGAGCTTTTAATTTAGCTGAAAAATACATGACTCCGGTATTTTTACTTTTAGATGAAACCATAGGACATATGAATGGTAAGGCTAAATTACCTGATTTAGAAGAATTAGAAATTATTAACCGTAAAAAATTTACAGGAGATAAAAAAGATTATAAACCTTATGCGGCAGGGGAAAATGAAGCTGCTACACTAAATCCTTTCTTTGAAGGTTATCGTTATCATATCACAGGACTTCATCATGGAGATATAGGTTTTCCAACTGAAGATGGAGCGATAGTAGATAAAAATATGAAAAGATTGTTTGGTAAGATTAAAAATAATACCGATGAAATTTGTACTTATGAAGAGTTTATGTGTGATGATGCGCAGTTTTTAATCATTGCTTATGGTAGTGTTGCAAGATCTGCTAAAGAAGCTATCTTAAGACTTAGAGAAGAGGGTTTAAAAGTAGGGCTTTTTAGACCTATCACACTTTATCCAGTAGCTGAGAAAAAAATAGCTCAAGTGGTATCTAAATTTGAAAAAGTTATGGTTAGCGAGCTTAATATGGGGCAATATTTAGAAGAAATTCAAAGAGTAAGCAAAAGAGATGATTTTATTAGCTTACACCGTGCAAATGGTCGCCCTATAACCCCAAGTGAAATTATTGCTAAAGTAAAGGAGAATATGTAAAATGGCTTTTAATTACGATGAATATTTAAGAGTGGATAAACTTCCAACACAATGGTGCTGGGGTTGTGGGGATGGAGTTGTTTTAAAAGCTATTATTAGGGCCATTCAAAAACTTGGCTGGAATATGGATGATGTTTGCTTAGTTTCAGGTATAGGTTGTAGTGGTAGAATGAGTTCTTATGTAAATTGTAATACAGTGCATACTACCCATGGTAGAGCTATTGCTTATGCAACAGGGATTAAACTGGCAAACCCTAAAAAACATGTAATCGTAGTAAGTGGGGATGGTGATACTTTAGCAATTGGTGGAAATCATACCATCCATGGGTGTAGAAGAAATATAGATTTAACTCATATTTTAATCAATAATTTTATTTATGGTCTTACAAATTCACAGACTTCACCAACTACCCCACAAGGCTTTTACACTGTTACAGCTCAAGCAGGTAATATTGATCCAAATTTTGACGCTTGTGAGCTTACTAAAGCTGCTGGGGCTTCTTTTGTAGCAAGAACAAATGTTATTGAAGCAAATAAACTTGAAAATATCATTTTTAAAGCTTTATCACACAAAGGTTATAGTTTTGTAGATGTATTTTCAAACTGCCATATTAATCTTGGTAGAAAAAATAAAATGGGCGAAGCTGTAAGTATGCTTGATTGGATTAAAAATCGTTGTGTTGAAAAGTCTAAATTTGAACAATTAGACTATGAGCAAAGAGCGGATAAATTCCCTACAGGAATTTTACACCAAGATGAAAGTAAAACAGAATATTGTGAAGCTTATGGGGAAGTTAGAAGAGCCTTGAAAGAAAAAAGAATGGTTGATTTAGGAGCATTAAAATGAAATATCAATTAAGATTTTGCGGTGAAGGTGGACAAGGGGTTATCACTGCAGGTGAAATTCTAGCTAAAGCTGCCATTAAAGAAGGGCGCAATGCTTTTAAAGCTTCTACTTATACTTCTCAAGTTAGAGGCGGACCAACTAAGGTTGATATTATCATTGATGAAAGTGAAATCTTTTTTCCTTATGCAGTAGAAGGTGAAGTTAGTTTTATGCTTTCAACTGCTGATAAGGGTTATCATAGTTTCAAAGATGGTGTTTGTGATGGTGGAGTTATAGTTGTAGAGCCAAATTTAGTTCACCCAAGCAAAGAAGATTATGCTAGATGGAAAATTTTTGAAATTCCTATTATTACTATAGCTAAAGAAGAAGTAGGTAATGTAGCCACTCAATCAGTTGTTGCTTTAGCTATAGCTGCTTATATGAGCAAATGTATTGATATTGATGCATTAAAACAAACTATGCTTGATATGGTACCTGCAAAAACTAAAGAAGCAAATGCAAAAGCTTTTGATTTAGGTATAGAATACGCTAAAAAAGCACAAGTAGTTTCTTGATTTTTCAAGAAACTCTCCTTATAAAATAATATTTATTAAATTATCGTTATAATATTTTCCATTTTAAGCAAAAAGGTAAAATAATGAAAGAGCTAAATGGCTCGCAAATGATTTGTGAAGCATTAAAAGAAGAAAATGTTAAAGTAGTTTTTGGTTATCCTGGTGGTGCGGCTTTAAATATTTATGATGAAATTTATAAGCAAACTCATTTTAAACATATCCTAGTTAGACACGAGCAAGCAGCCTTACATAGTGCTGATGCTTATGCTAGAATGAGTGGTGAGGTTGGTGTGGCAGTAGTTACAAGTGGACCTGGTTTTACCAATACAGTTACAGGCTTGGCTACTGCTTATAGTGATTCTATACCTTTAGTTTTAATTTCAGCTCAAGTTGCAAATTCTTTAATAGGAACCGATGCTTTTCAAGAAATCGATGCTATAGGTATTTCAAGGCCTTGCGTAAAACATAATTATTTAGTAAAAAATATTGAAGAATTACCTAAAATTTTAAAAGAAGCTTTTTATATTGCAACAACAGGTAGAAAAGGGCCTGTGCATATTGATATACCTAAAGATGTTACTGCAGCTATAGGTAAATGGCATTATCCTAAAGAAATTTCTATGAAAACTTACAAGCCAACCTATAAAGGAAATATTAAGCAAATTAAAAAATTAGTAAGTTTGATTAAAAATGCTCAAAAACCTTTATTTTACCTAGGTGGAGGTTGTGTAGCTTCTAATGCTAGTGATGATTTAAGAGAATTAATTCATTTTTGTCAAATTCCTGCAGTTGAAACCTTGATGGCTCTAGGGACTTTAAGAAGTGATGATAAGCTTAATTTAAAAATGGCAGGTATGCATGGGAGCTATTGTGCAAATATTGCTTTAAGTGAGTGTGATTTGCTCATTGCTGTGGGTGCTAGGTTTGATGATAGGATTACTGGTAAAACAAGTGAGTTTGCCAAGGGTGCAAAAATCGTTCATATTGATATAGATCCAAGTTCTATTTCTAAAATCATCGAAGCGCATTTTCCTATAGTTGGGGATATTAAAAGTGTTATTTTAGATACCTTAGAAGAATTAAAAAAAGAAAGTTTTGATAATACAAAATACCAAGAATGGTTTAAAACTTTACAAAGATATCAGCAGTTATATCCTTTAATCTATGAAGATAGTGATGAAGTTTTAAAACCTCAATGGGTTATAGAAGAATGTGCTAGATTAGCTCCTGATGCAAGGATAATTACTGATGTAGGGCAACATCAAATGTGGGTAGCACAATTTTATCCTTTTAATTATGCAAGACAACTTGCAACAAGCGGTGGGCAAGGAACTATGGGTTATTCTTTACCAGCTGCACTTGGAGCTAAATTAGCTGTGGGTGAAGAAGTGGTGGTAAATTTCGTAGGCGATGGTTCTTTTTTAATGAATATCCAAGAACTAATGACAGCAAGTGCTTATGGAATTAAAGTGATTAATATCATTTTAAATAATTCTTTTTTAGGTATGGTAAGACAATGGCAAAGTATGTTTTATAAAGAAAGATTTTCTAATACAGATTTAACAAGTCAACCTGATTTTATTACTATTGCTAAAGGTTTTCATTGCGAGGGTTGTAATGTCTCTAACAAAGAAGAATTTCAAAAAGCTTTCAAAGCAGCCTTAGAATCTAAAAAAACTTACATTTTAAATGTGGCTATAGATCGTTATGAAGATGTATTACCTATGGTGCCTGCAGGTGGAGCTATTTATAACATGATTTTACCTAGCTATAAAAACAAGGATAAAAAATGAAAAGAAGAGTAATTTCTGTCATTGTATTAAATGAGCATGGGGTATTATCACGCGTTGTTGGACTTTTTTCAGGACGTGGTTATAATATAGAATCTCTTACTGTTGCACCACTTGATGATAAAGAATTCTCAAGGATAAATATCGTTACTTTAGGCGATGAAAAAGTTTTTGAGCAAATTATTAAACAACTTCATAAACTCATACCTACTTATAAAGTAATTGATTCTAGTGATTTTATAGAAAAAGAAACAGCTTTGGTAAAGATTGCTTTAAATGAAAATTTTGCAGGCTTAGATGCTATATTAAAAGCTTATAATGGCAGTGTAACTTATAGTGATGATGAGTTTATTATGGTAATGGCAAGTGATGATGCAAAAAATATCGATAACTTTTTAAAAACTATGAAAAAGTATAATCCTATTAGTGTAGTTAGAAGTGGTTCTATTTTAATGGAGGTAAAATGAAAATTAGTGAAATTGCTAAATTTTTAGGTATAGAATATTGTGGAGAAGATATAGAAATTACAGCTTTAAATTCATTAAATAATGCAAGTTTTACTGAACTTAGTTATTGTGATGGAGAAAAAAACTCTAAAAAAATCGCAAGTAGTGGAGCTGGGGCTATATTGATCTCCAAAGAATTTGAAAATTTAGTTTCAAAAGATTGCATTAAGTTAGTCGTTGATAATCCACATTTATCTTTTGCGCTTTTAAGTAAGCTTTTTGCTAAACCTTTAATCTCTAGTGAAAAGAAAAATTCTAAAATCGCTAAAAGTGCTAAGATTATGCCAAATGTTTATATAGGCGAAAATGTCCAAATAGCTGATCATGTAGTGATAATGGCAGGTGCTTATATAGGCGATAATGTAAGTATAGGTGAATATACTATAATCCATCCAAATGCTGTGATTTATAATGACACTAAAATAGGTAAAAAATGCCATTTGCTGGCAAATTGTGTTATAGGTAGTGATGGTTTTGGTTATGCGCATACAAAAAATGGCGAGCATTATAAGATTTATCATAATGGAAATGTTATTTTAGAAGATTTTGTAGAAGTTGGAGCTTGTACGACTATTGATAGAGCAGTTTTTGAAAGTACTATCATAAAGCAAGGTACAAAGATTGATAACCTCGTTCAAGTAGGACATAATTGTGAAATAGGGGAGAATTGTCTTATAGTAGCTCAAAGTGGAATTTCAGGCTCAAGTATTTTAGGTAAAAATGTTACTATGGGTGGACAAAGTGCTACAAGCGGGCATTTAGAAATAGGAGATTTTGCAACCATAGCCGCAAGAGGCGGGGTCACTAAAAATTTAGAAGGTGCTAGGGTTTATGGTGGTTTTCCTATCATGCTTCAAAAAGATTGGCTAAAATTTCAAGCAAAAATTATCACAGCTTTTAGGGATAAACATGAGTAAAAAAGTATTTAAAACTATAGAATTACATGGTAGTAAAAGTGGAGAAATAAGCCTTTGTAATCTTTCTAATCCTTATGGTATAGGAAGCAATGATGTCTTAAGTATAGGTGTGGCTTTAAAAAAGGAAAATGGAATAGATTGGAAAGTTCATATTCCTTATGAAAATTTAAAAGATCTTATCCTAGCACTTCAAGAAATAGAAAAAAGCAAAGCCTAGTTTAGAAACTAGGCGTATTTAAATCCCGTTTTCTTCCTGCGCTAATAATTAAAACAAAATTAAGCACAATCAAAACATATATAAAAGTTGGTATAGGAAAAGCATCGCCATTTGCATAAGAATGAAGCCCAGAGAGATAAAAATTTACTCCAAAATAAGTCATTAATATACTATAAAAGGCTAAAACACTAGCACTTGCAAAAACAAAAATAAAATAAGTTTTGAAAATAAATCTTAAATGTAATACCATGGTATAAACTACAATAGAAATCAAAGCCCAAGTTTCTTTTGGATCCCAACCCCAATATCTTCCCCAGCTTTCATTAGCCCAAACTCCGCCTAAAAAATTTCCTATCGTAAGCATTGCAAGTCCTATTATCATAGACATTTCATTAACGCAGTGTAGTTTGGTGATGTTTAAATCTATATTTTTATTTTTATCCCTTAAAGCAAAAAGAATTAAACTCAAAATCCCTATAATAAAACAAAGTGCTAAAAATCCATAGCTTGCTGTTATAATCGATACATGAATATTAAGCCAATATGATTTTAAAACAGGTATTAGATTTCCAATTTGAGGATCCATAAAGCCAAGATGAGCTACAAAAAGTGAAATACCTGCTAAAAAGCTCGCACCACATAAAGCTAAGAGTGATTTTTTAAAAAATATCACAGCGCTTATCGCACAAGCAAAAGCTATGTAAATCATACTTTCATAAGCATTGCTCCAAGGAGCATGCCCACCTACATACCAACGAATGATTAAAGCTAGCGCATGTATGATTACACACATACTTAAAATGATGTAAAAAAATTTATACACAAAGGCAGATAAAGAAATATTTTTTAATATAGTATAAAAACTTAAAAAGAAAAACACTAACGCAAAGCTAATATAAACAAAAGTTAGATTATCAAAGATATTATAATGATTAAGCAATATTTCAAGATCTAATCTTTCTTTTGGCGGTAAAACACTGCTTCCATAATGATTTTGAAAGTCTTTTAAAGATTGTAAAATTTCATTTACATCTTGCCATTGATTATTTTCAATACCATTGCGAACTTGTAAAAAATAGCTAACTAAAAGCATTTGTAAACGCTCTACATCTTCTTTTGCAAAAGGTAAAATTTGCACCGGAGAATACCACTTTAAACTTTGCTCATTAATATCAGGAAAAATAGTTAAAGCTTGACCACTATAAATATAATATGCATGATTTATTTTTTCATCTAAGGCTAGCAAATCTTTATCAAAGCTAGTTCTTAGTGAGGGCTTTTTGCGGTTAGCTTCCTCAACATAATTACTAAGTTTATATACCCCATTATCAAACACATCATCAAATGCTATGTATTTTTCATTTATATCTGCGCCTATTAATTCTCTTAGCTTGCTTGTTTTTGTAGCTATCATTTTGATTTTTCTAAATTCTTTAGGATAAATCATCATTGCTAGAAAAATTTGATCATAGTGAAGATTTAAAAATTTTTCTTTTTGAGTGATTTTATAAATAAATTCCATTGCCAAAGTATCTAAAGGTTTGATTCTACCATTATGATCTTGCACAAGTAATTTTGCAAAATTTAAAGAATGTTCATAGGAATTTTTTTGCAAATTCGAGATTAAATTTAAAATTTCATTTTTATTTTCTTGTGCAAAAAGTGGAGTTTGTAAATTTGCAAAAAGCAAAATAAACAATACAAAACTTTGGCCTTTTTTTAAATAAACACTTAAACGATGAAATCTTGAGTTTTTGTCAAATAAAACCCATAAAAATCCTAAAATTAATAAAGTATAACCTATATAAGTAGGAATTTTACCAGGATCTTTATTGACTGAAAGTATGGTGCCTTTCTCATCTTGATCATAAGAGCTTTGAAAAAATCTATATCCACCATAATCAAGAACATTATTCATAAAAATATCATAATCTAACTCAATATTGTTTTGCTTATCTATGATTTGAATTTTTGAAGTATAAGAAGATGGACTCATAGAGCCTAAATAACGCTCTAGTATAAAATCTTTTAAGTGTAATGCAAAAGGAAGTTTGATTTCTTTGGGCCCCCAATTGATAGTAAAGTCTTTTCCCTGTAAGTTAAAATGCACTACTTGTTTGTTTGTAAAATTTGGATTTAAGATTATTTGTGTATTTGCTTTTTGATAATTAATGTTTAATTTTAAGCTAGCAGGTGTGATAGAGTCTTTTTGTGGAGTGTATTTGATAGAGCTTATGATTAATTTTTCGCCATTTAAGTCTATAGTTTTTTCAAAATGCTTTTGAGTTAGTGGGGTAAAGCTAATAGGAAATTCAAAACTAGCATTAGTATCAAAATCAGTAATTTTTATAAATTCTTCTCTAGTAACTATGGTGTTAGAATTTTGATTTTCTCTTATATGCATTCCACCTTCTAAGCCAAAATATCTAGTAAGTCCAGCACCGATTAAAATCACTATAAAAGATAAATGCAAAAGCAAGATAGAGTATTTTTTCTTTTGAAAAAGCTTGTTATAAAATATCACTCCGATTAAATTTAAACCTAGTAATAAATGCAACATATCAAACCAAGCATTATTATAAATCAAAGCTTTAGCTGCGCTAATACCAAAATCATTTTCTATAAAGGTCGCCACAGCACAAGCTATGGCGTATATGCTCATTAGTAAAAAACTCATCGCAAAAGAAAAAAAATACTGCATTTTTAACCTTTAAATATTATTTTCTTTATAAAAATGTATAAGTTTTTGCGCTATGGTTGCTTCGTCTAAATTTTGATTTTCTTTTTGGTTTAAAAACTCCATTGTAGCGCTTAATCTTTTTGCACTAATAAAACCAGGGTAATTTAACAAAGTTTGGCTGTTTTTGTTTAAAATTACAATAGTAGGGGTGGCCACTATATCATAAATACTAGAAAGTTCAGCTGTGCTTAAGTCACTTTTATGGTTTTTATAAAATGTATGAATTTTTTTATAGCTTATATTTATATAATATGAGCTGTATTTGTCTTTTATAAGTTCTTGTATTTTTTTATCATTTTTAATTTCTTCTTTTAATTTATCACAATATAAGCAGTGATTTGCGCTAAAAATGATTAAAATATTTTTATCATCACTTTTTATATTTGTATTATCTTTAAATAAATGAGCTATTTCTTCATAAGATTTTTTATCTAAATCATTTGCTTTTTGCAAATTTTCTTTAGAAAATTGTGTGCCATTTGAGATTAAATTAGAATCAAGTTTTTCTTCATTAGAACATGCTATAAAAAAAATACTTAAAAAACTAAGTGTGAGTATTGTTTTAAACATTTAAAATCCTTGAAAAAGTTAGGAAAAGTCCTTATTCGCTATTATAGCGAATAAGGTTATAAGATAGTGTTAAAGAAAGTATAAAGCATTAAAAATAAAAACACCAAACCAGTGATTAGCATTGCAAATCCTGCAAGTTTAGCTAGCCATTGATATGCTTTGAAATTACTTTTATTTTCATATAAAGTGTTTAATTTTCCACTTTCTTTTAAGCGTTTATACCATACGCTTCTTTCTTGTTTAATCTCTTCTTCACTAACATTTCCTGAGAAAATCACCATATCCATAGGGAAGCGATCTGCTCTAAAATGTGTATTAAAGAAGTGAATTGCAAAAATAAATCCTGTAGCAAGTAAAGCTTCATCAGAGTGAAGTAGGGTTGCTAAGTTGATTGCTTCACCTGGTAAAAATTTACCAAAGAAAGCAGGAAACCATAAAATAAGCCCTGAAATACCAATGATAAACATACCCCAAAATACTGCTAGATAATCAAATTTTTCCCAATAAGTCCAGCGGTCAAATTGTGGTCTTGGCCCAAAACCAAAGAACCATTTAAAATGATCTTTCATATCTTTAAAATCTTGCCAATTTGGCATTAAAGAATCAGGCCCAAAAGTAGCTTTTAAAACTTTCATAAAGCTTATTTTACCAGTGATTGGATCCCTTGCTACATCACGGCGTTTCCAATTTACAATGATGATTTCTCCAATGTGAGAGAAAAATACTGCAAACATTACTATGGCTGAAATATGATGTATGGTTGCTGCATTAATGATATCTCCACCCATTAAATCAATCATAGGTTTAGCCCACGCTGAATCATAGAATTTTTGCGGTAAGCCTGAGAATGCAAGACCCAAAAAGCTAGCTGCCATAAAGAAATGCTGAATTCTATGGAAAGTGCTAAATCTTCTTACTCTTACTTTATCTTCATGTGCTGCTTTTCTTGCTTCTTTCCATTCTTTAGGATATTTTATACGCATAGCAATTAAACGCAAGCACCAAAGTATAGTATGAGCTCCAAAGAAAACAAACACAGAAATCACTAAAATAGTCATAAATATATAAGCACCATGTAATCCAGGATATTTTTCGCCATCGCTATGATCAGCATGTGCCATCCAATTTGCGAAATTTTCATTTGCATTTGGGTGACATGATTTGCAAGTTTGAACACGGTTAATTGGCGAGAGAGTTGAGCTTCTTTCACTTGATTTTAAAATATTGTGTTTACCATGACAATCAGAACAAGTAGCAACACTTGGAGTTTCACCTGGAGTGCTTAAAAACATACCTTTACCATGGAAAGTCATATAAAAAGTCGTGCTTTTTTGTTTATGGCATTGCGCGCATTTTTGATCGACTAATTGTTTTTGTGAATAAATTCCTGAATGTTTTGGGGTAACATGAATAGAGTGACAAGTCGCACAAGATGGTTTTTCTTTTTTCTTTTGCATATCTTGAGCAGGTAAGAATTTTTCTACTCCATGAGCGCTTTTTGCCAAAGCATTACTTGCTTTTTCATGGCAAGTTGCGCATTTTTGATTGATTAAGTTTTTACTTGCTGCAATATCAGCTCTAATGCCTTTACCTTTTTGAGCATGACAATCACGACAAGATGGGGTATTGCTAAATTTAAATCTTGAGTGGATAGTATCTTTAAATTCGATAATTTCTTTAGCTTTTTCCCATTTAACTGTGTCTATTTTTTCAACTTTTCTACCTGAAGTTATCCATGATTCAATGCCATCAAGCATTACAACAGAGTTTTTATAGCCAAGTTCTATAGCAACTGCGGCAGCTTGAGAAGCTTCAAATCTAAAACGATTTAAACCATAAAATACTAAATTTGCATTTTTATCATTAGGTAATAAATTTTGCCAATTTTCCACATAGGTTGATATGGAATTAGGTATATAGCCATTAGCTTGTCTATCTTGCTCTGAATTGACATCAAAAAAATAAGTATTGTTTTGATCTAGCATTTCTTGAGCTTGCGCTAAGCTAATGCTTTTTACACCTTCTATTGAGCCTATTTCTCCATTAGCCTCAGCAAAAATAAATCCTGATGGCATAAAAAGAGTAAAAAGGACAATAAAAAGTCGAGTGATTAAATTTTTCAAGACTAGCTCCTTATTTTAAGGAAGAATTTTTCATTCTTCCTTTGTTTTTATTTACCATTTAGGATATTTTGTGCTTCTTGGATATAAATTAAAGCTTCTTCTATGATTTTCTTAGAATAAGCAGGTCCATGAACACCCCAAGAACCATCTTTTTCTAGTCTATCAGCTATGGCTTGAGCTTGATTTGTTAGGCTTAGTATTTTTGATTTTTGCTCTACTGAAAGTTTGGTTTTTTCAGCAAAAGTTTTATCAATATTTGCTATGCCTTTTCTAATTTTCTCATAGCCTTCTTTAACAGGGTTTTGCCACTCCATTACCTTATCATAAATCATTTCTTGATTGCTAAAGTGAAGTTTTTCAGGTAAGGTTGATTGCACAGGACTATGACAACCACTTGCACCAGGACCCATTAGGTTAATATCACTAAAACTAGTTCTACCACAACTCCACATCAAATCAAGGAAAAATCTACCTTCATCATCTCTAGCTATGGTCCAACCACCAACTTTAGGTGATCTTTCTTTGCCTTCTGGTGGGTTAAGTGTTTTTGCGGTTTTGTCTACTTTGATATTCCATATATGAGAGGCTCTAACATTATCAAATCCACCTTTGTCAGGGTTTTGAACTGCTCCAAAATTTTCACAACTCATCATATTTGGCATGTGACAAGCTGTACAGCTATCTTTTGCGTGAATTCCACCTTTTTTGAAAAAGCTAGCTTGGGTTTCATGGCAATCTTTGCAAGTTTTTTTAAGTTTTGTTTTAGTATAACCGCTTTTCCAATCATTAAAAGTTACTTCGTGTGGATCATGACAAGTATTACATCTCATACCCTTATCATAGTGCGCTGAAGAATACATTTGAGCACCTTCTGTTCCACATGCAGGACAACTTGATTTAAAATACGCATTGAAAGGTTTTCTAGGATTGATTTTAGCATCGGTTTCATTATATGAAAATCTTTGATGACATCTTTCGCAATTTGATGGCATACCCGCACCTCTTGCTCCATAAAGATGCGCTCCAGCCCCGTGGCATTCCTCGCAAGTAATACCTTTTGAGATGGTATGTTTTTGAAGTTCTTTTGGATTACCTAGTGCTTTGTAAAATTCTTCCTTATTTTTAAAGTCAAATTTAAAAGTATGACAGGTTTCACAATATGCAGTAGCAGGCTGGAAAACTGCTTTTTCTTTATAAGTTGCAGCATAAGAGTTTGTTCCCCATACTTGAGAACCATTTCCTCCAAAATCTTCCATTTTAGTAGGAAAACCAGGTGCAAAAGCAGCTATTTTTTGCGCCATTTCAGGAGTTAAAAACTCACTCCAAAGTCTTGAGAATTGATTACCTCCAGCGGTTAATTTACCACTTAAATCACTCAAATTTCCATCTTCAACATGGTAGGTTCCACGCACAAGCCATCTATCTATAAAACCATATTTTGTTCTTGGTGTTCCAATGAGAGCATAAACATCATTTGGATAAATTCCATCAGGTAAAATAGTAGCTTGAGAGTTATACATAGGTTTTTTTAAACCTTCAGCTCCGCCAACTTCTTCCATTTCATGTGGGAAACGCACAGTTTTTGCATGGCGAGAACGCTCCCAAGAAGCATATTGAGCAGGGTGACACTCACCGCATTTTTTTGGGCCTACAAATTTGTTTGGAAAATCCAAAAAAGATTCATAAGGCAAGCGATAAGTAATAGAAGCTTGTTTTAAACCATGCTCAGTAGCAAATTTAGCCCCATTTTGATTTAAAACCCAGTTTTCTGTTCTATCACTATGAGTAAATTTACCTACCAAACGCCCTTCTTTTTCATATTTGAAAATAGGGTGATGTTTGTAAAGATAGTCAAAAAATGCATCCTCTTGAGCCACATAACCATCAAGAGTTCTAGGCTCTGAAGAAGCAAAGGCTTGCGAACTTAAACTTATACCTAAGGCTAAACAGGCATAGGTAGCAACCTTAGCTAATTTGTGTTTCATAACTTCCCTTTCGCGTGTTTTGTTAAAAGATAAAAATACTCTTATTTATTATCTATTAACTATTAAAGTATAATTGTGACTATTTTTTAATAAAAATTAACTTAAAAATATACTTATATTTATTTTTTGTTAATTTAAATAATAAAAATTATCATATAGAAAAAAAGAAGTTATTTGCTAAATACTAAATTCTACTTATAGTCCCCACTACCTTACCCACGATTAAAAAATCGCCATTTTGATAATGTACATCTGCATAACTTAGATTAAAAGAGTGTAGATAAACCCCGCCTTTATTGCTTTTAAAAATTTGCTTGATAAACAAACCATCTCTAGTATTTACTGCAAAAACCCCACCTTCTTTAAAGCTTTTACTTTTATCTACTAAGCATAAAGAATCATCTTTAATTTCAGGTTCCATGCTATCGCCTATACAAGGGATGATATCACAATCTTTTGAGCCAAAAAAATCACTTAGTTTTTCATCTATAATCACTTCTGAAAAACTCACATTATCATTTAAAGCTCCACCTCCCATAGAAGCATTAACATCATAATATTTTAAAACATTATAGTTTAGATCAAGCGCTGGAGTATTGCTCTCAAGGGAATCTTCATAAAAAAATGCATTGATGTTTATATTTCTTTCATTTAAAAAATGAAGTATTTGTTTATAAGGTATGGAATTTCTAAATTTCATACTATAAAAGGTATCAGGATTGATATTTAGCATTTTAGCCACATCAGAATCTTTGGCATTTTTTATGCCTTCTTTTTGGAGTATAAATTTAAGTTTATCAGTAATTTCATTCATTTGCATAAAAATCCTTTTAAATAAAAAGTATTTTAGCAAATTTACTTTTATTTTGCAAGAATTCTTTTAAATTAAAAGATATTTAGCTTCCAAATTCATGGAAGCTAAAAAATTATTTATTGATTAAGCTTTTGATGTATTGATCTACCATGTATAAGCCATTGCCATTATCGCTTATGAGTTTGATTTTATCTACTATACCTCTAAAAAGTGCTTCTTCTTCGTGTTGTTCGCTTACATACCATTGTAAGAAATTAAAAGTAGAATAATCTTTACTTGAAAGCATAAAATCTACAAGATTATTAATAGAAGCAGTAATGCTTTGCTCATGCTCAAAAGTTTTTTCAAACACATCAAGCAATGATTTAAAATCACTATCAGGTTTTTTAACTTCTTTTAATTCTACTTTAGAATCAGTTTCATTCAAATAAGTGATGAGTTTTCTAGCATGATCACTTTCTTCTCTTGCATGCTCAAACAAAAACGCACCCGCACCATCAAAGCTATGTTCATAGCACCATGAACTCATACTCAAATACAAATTTGCTGCATACATTTCTTTATTGATTTGCTCGTTTAATAAAGCCACTACTTCTTTAGATAGCATTTTTTCTCCTTATAAATTATTTTTGTTATATTAGTTAGAACTACATTAAAAATACATTAATAAGTGTATTTATAAAAATTATAAATTAATACTAAAAGAAAAAACACTACCTTTTTGTGAGTTAGATTGAATTTTTAAAGAGCTTTTGTGTAATGTGAGTATTTTTTTAACTAAAAACAATCCTAGTCCAAAAGAGTTATTTTGTGTTGAGTTTACTTTGTAGAATTTTTTTGTTATAAATTTAAGGTGTTTTTCTTCTATGCCTACACCTTGATCTATGATAGTAAAATTTTGATTTTTTATGATGATTAACACCTCTTTTTTACTGTATTTTAAGGCATTGTCTATTAGATTAATGATAACTTGTTCTATGAGAAATTTATCCGCTATGATAAAGCTTGTTTGGCCTTGAATTTTCAACCTATCATCTCTAAAACTTTCTAATAAATTTTTACTTAAAGCATATAGGTCGAATTTTTCTAAATTTAAAGAATCAAAATTAAGATTAAAAACAAAATTGAGTTTGTGTGTTAGTTGGTTGATTTTTACGCTTTGTTTGTGAATTTTTTCAAGTAAAAATAATTTCATATTTTCATCATTAGTTTCTTTTAAAGATTGCAAGCTCAAATCTATAACGCTTATAGGGTTTTTAAGCTCATGTGATATAGCGCTGATTACATTGCTTAATTGGGTGTTTTTGGTTTGAATTTTCTTAGCTTGTTTTTTGTTTTTTAATTCTTGCTTGATGAGTAATTTTTTAATTTTCAATAAGCGTAAATTTAAATTTTTTAATTCATAAACGAAATTATATTTTAAAATGAAATTAGTATTTGATTTTATACTTTTAACAAACAATAATAATTCTTGAAAATAATTTTTGAAAAAATAAAACACAACAAAATAAAACACAACAAGTACAAGTAAAAAGAAAGAAAAAATAATAATATTTTTAATCCAAAAATTTTGCACCAAAGAGTGTATTTTAGGATATACAATGATGATGTATTGATAGTTTTTATAAGCATAAGCTTTAAAATAAATTTCTTTTTGCTTATAAAAATCATGGGTAAAATTAGACTTAAAATGTTTTAGAAAATAAGAATAATCTTTTAATGATGAAAAAATATCATCATTTTGTTTAATGATAAAATCTGCTCTAGTATTTTGAGCAAATTGCTTGATATTATTGGAATTTAGTGTATCTAATAACTGAAATTGTAAAACATCATTGAGTGTTTTTAGTTTTTGCTCATAAGTATTTTTTACCGTAGTATTGATATAGCTTTCATTAAAAAAATAAAACAATATGAAAAAAGCAATACAAAAAAATCCAAGTGTAAAAAGGAAAAATGTTTTTATTTTTAGCACAATTTATAGCCCACCGAGCGCACTGAAATGATATTTTCTTTAATTTGTGGAATTTTTTGTTTTAATCTTAAAATAGCTGTATTGATTGTCTTATCGCTTGTTGTGTCATTTTTCCATACTTGCTCACTTAAAAATTGACGGCTTAGAAGTTGATTTTTGTGATTAAAAAAACACTTGAGTAATTCCACATCTAGGGTTGATAAATTTTCAAATGTATTTGTTTTATAGGTTAGTTTTCTGTCTTCTATATATAAGGTAAAATCTTGATAAGAAATTTGTTCTTTTGGAGTTTTATTTCTTTTAGTTACAGCTTTAATTCTAAATAAAAGCTCATTAAAATCAAAGGGTTTACATATATAATCATCACAGCCTTGCTCAAAACCTTCTAAAATATCTTTTTGTAAAGTCTTTGCACTAAGAAAAATCACAGGCTCCATATAACCTTTTTTTCTTAATTGTTTTATCATCTCTACACTATCGCCACTTGGTAAATTTCTATCCATGATGATTAAGTCTATTTCATTTGTATCTAGAAAGGTTTCTAAGTCAAAAAAATCAAAATAACTATAAATTTTTATATTTTCTTGACTAAGTCTTAAACTAATTAACTCATTTAAATCTTTATCATCTTCTATCAAAATAATATTTAACATATAAAAATTATATCAAAAAATACATGTATCCAAAATGTTTCCAAGTTTTTTTAAATTTTCATTACTTTTTAACTAAGGAGAAAAAATGAAAAAACTTTTAGCTTTAAGTATGGCTTGCTTTGTTAGTTTAGAAGCAGTAGAATTAAAAATAGCAGGTTCATCTACTGTCTATCCTTTTACTTCTTTTGTTGCTGAAGAATATGCTGTTATAAAAAATACAAAAACACCTATAGTTGAAAGTCTTGGCACAGGCGGTGGTTTTAAAGTGTTTTGCGAGGGTATTACTGATATTTCTAATGCTTCAAGAGCAATTAAGCCAAGTGAATTTGAAACTTGTAAAAAATCAGGTGTGAGTGATATAGTCGGGATTATGATAGGTTATGATGGCATAGTTTTAGCTCAAAATAAAATCAATGCTCCGTTAAATATAAGCTTACATGAGTTATTTTTAGCTTTGGCTAAAGAAATTCCGCAAGATGGAAAATTAGTCCCAAATCCTTATACAAATTGGCAACAAATCAATAAAAATCTACCAAATAGAAAAATTACAATCTATGGTCCCCCATCAAGTTCAGGAACAAGAGATAGTATAGAAGAGCTTGTAATGGTAGATATTTCTAAAAAAATTCCTGAATATAAAGGTGCATATAAAACTATACGCCAAGATGGAGCATTTATACCAAGCGGTGAAAATGATAATTTAATTGTTTCAAAACTTTCTGTTGATAAAGAAGCTTTTGGGCTTTTTGGATACGGATTTTTAGCTAGTAATGATGATAAAATTAATGCTGCTTACATTGATGGTGTAAAAGCTGATGAGAAGAATATTTCCGAAGGAAAATATAAACTAGCTCGTTCTTTGTTTATATATATGAATGCTAAGAAAAATCCAGAAGTATTTGAATTTGCAAAAATTTACATGAGTGATGATTTAGCTAAAAGCGGAGCAGAATTAGAAAAAATAGGATTAGTTCCTTTGGATGAAAAAACTTTAGAACAAACCCAAAAACATATAGAAGAAAAAGGTTTATTAACTGATGAGCTTGTTAAAGCAGGGAAAGTTTTTTGATTTAGGATGAAAAATTGATAAAAGAAAAAATAATAAAATTAACACTTTTTCTTTGTGCTTTTGTTAGTGTAGTAGTAAGCTTTGCTATTATGCTAACGATTTTAATCGAGGCTTTAAAATTTTTTCAAAAAGAAAGTGTATTAACTTTTTTATTCTCAAGTCAGTGGGCAGCAGATGCTGCATTTGTAGGTGCTGATGGAAGTAGTAAGCATGGGGTTTTTGGTGCTTTGAGTTTATTTTTGGGAACTTTTTATATTTCATTAATAGCAATGCTAACAGCCTTACCTTTAGGTGTAATGTGTGCTATTTATCTTGGAGTATTTGCAGGTAAAAAATCTAAAAACTATTTAAAACCTATTTTAGAAATCATAGCAGGAATTCCTACTGTAGTTTTCGGATTTTTCGCAGCCATAGTTGTAGCTCCTTTTATAGTGTGGTTTTTTTCTCTTTTTGGTATCAAAGCTAGTTTTCAAAGTGCCCTAGGTGCAGGTTTTATCATGGGTATTATGATAGTTCCTATAGTGGCTTCACTCTCACAAGATTGCATTGAAGCTGTAAGTTTAAAAAGGATAAATGGAGCTTATGCTTTAGGTATGACTAAAAAAGAAGTTGTTTTTGCAGTAATTTTACCAGAAGCAATGCCAGGTATAGTTGCAGCTTGTCTTTTAGGACTTTCAAGAGCTTTAGGTGAAACAATGATTGTTGTTATGGCTGCTTCACTGCGTCCAAATTTAACAATGAATTTTTTAGAAGATATGACAACAGTGACTGTAAAAATAGTAGAAGCATTAAGTGGTGATCAAGCTTTTGATAGTTCTTTAGCTTTAAGTGCATTTTCTTTAGGGCTTGTGCTTTTTATTATTACATTAATCATTAATATTTTTAGCGTTTATTTGATAAATCGCTTCCATAAAAGGAAAAATTTATGAAAAAACTTTTTAAACAAAGAAAAAAAGCTTCAAAAAATTTCAAAAGATTCTGTAAAATGGGGCTTTATATAAACCTTATTTTTCTTTGTATTTTTTTATCAAGTGTAGGGTATCTTGGGATAGGAGCTTTTAAGCAAACTTACATTTATGCCCAGGCTGATAGAAATAGCCCTTCATATGAGCTTTTATCGCGTGCTGAACAAAGGAAAATAAGAACGGGTCAAATCAAAGAAAAATCTTGGCTTTTAGCAAATTCTGAAGTTGATCAATATATGAAAAAAAACTACAATAAACTAAGCGATGAACAAAAAACTTTAGTTGATGAATTAGTTCAAAAGCAAGAAATAAAACTAAGTTTTAACACAAATTTTTTCCTTAATGGAGATTCTAAATCACCTGAAAATTCAGGAATCTTTGCTTCTGTGGTTGGAACTTTACTTGTGATGATAGTTTGTATGGTTGTAAGTATCCCAATAGGAGTTGGAGCAGCTATTTATTTAGAAGAATTTGCTCCGCAAAATGTATTTACGCATTTTATAGAAGTGTGTATTAATAACCTTGCAAGTATTCCTAGTATTTTATTTGGACTTTTAGGACTTGGGGTGTTTATTAATCTTTTTGGCATGCCTCGTTCTAGTGCTTTAGTTGGAGGATTAACTTTGGCTATTATGAGTTTGCCTATTATTATTGTTTCAACTAAAGCTGCCTTAAAAAGTGTGGATATTAATATGAAAAATGCAGCATATGCTTTAGGCATGACTAAAATTCAAATGATAAAAGGTATTATGCTACCTTTGGCAATGCCTATGATTTTAACAGGTTCTATTTTAACTTTAGCAGGGGCTATTGGCGAAACAGCACCTTTGATGATTATAGGTATGATAGCTTTCATACCTGATGTAGCAAATAGTGTTTTTGCGCCAACAAGTGTTTTACCTGCTCAAATTTTTTCATGGTCAGCTATGCCAGAGCGTGCATTTTTAGAAAGAACAGCAGCAGGGATTATAGTGCTTTTATCTCTTTTGGTGATTTTAAATTTAGCAGCAATACTTTTAAGAAGATATTTTCAAGGAAAATTAAAATGATAGCAAAAACAACAAATTTAAATTTATTTTATTGTAAAAAACAAGCTTTGTTTGATATTAATATGGAAATTCAAAAAAATAAAATCACAGCTTTAATAGGTGCTTCAGGCTGTGGAAAATCCACATTTTTGCGTTGTTTTAATAGGATGAATGACAAAATAGCAAAAATCGATGGTCTTGTTGAGATTGATGGAAAAGATGTTAAAAATCAAGATTTAGTTGTGCTTAGAAAAAAAGTCGGAATGGTATTTCAACAACCTAATGTTTTTGTAAAAAGCATTTATGATAATATTTCTTATGCTCCAAAACTCCATGGGATGATCAAAAACAAAGATGAAGAAGATGCTTTAGTGGAAGATTGTCTTAAAAAAGTAGGGCTTTTTGAGGAGGTAAAGGATAAACTAAAACAAAATGCTCTAACGCTTTCAGGTGGTCAGCAACAACGCCTTTGTATTGCAAGAGCTTTGGCTATAAAGCCAAAATTATTACTTTTAGATGAACCAACTTCTGCACTTGATCCTATATCTTCAAGTGTCATAGAAGAGCTTATTAAGGAATTAAGCCATAATCTTTCCATGATTATGGTAACACATAACATGCAACAAGGTAAGCGCGTGGCTGATTATACTGCGTTTTTTCATCTAGGTGAACTTGTAGAATTTGGAGAGAGTAAGGAATTTTTTGAAAATCCAAAACAAGAAAAAACAAAAGCTTATTTAAATGGAGCTTTTGGATAATTTTTATTTATTTAGAAATTTTGATGATATAATTAATCAAAATTTCTAAAAGGCTTAGCATGCTCATAAATCAAACCTATTTCATAGACTCTTGTGATGATGTGGAATTAAATATAAAAAGAGAAAGTAAATTAGAATATAGAATCACTTATGATGATAGTAAGCAAATGAAAGCTATTGTTTGCATTATTTCTGGATTTGGAGATGATGCAAATAGCGATTATAGAAGACATTTAGCTGAAGCTATTTGTAGTAATTTTGATGTAATTGTACTTAGTGTTGAGTATCACTGTATTGGTTCAAGATTAAATAATGGTGCAAAAATAGTATTTGATAATATAGATGAATTTATATTAGAGCATTCATGTAAAGCTTTTGGTATAAAATGGAAAGATTTTGCCTATAATGATTTAAAATATATAGACCATCAAATGATTGAATTAAAATCAACAAATAAAATTCACAATCAAAGTAAAATTCAACTTAGCGCCACTTTAAAACCAACTAAAAATGAGTATCAAAATTTTGGCATCATGCAAGCAATAGATATATCTAATGCTATATTACATGTGGAAAAAAATATGGGGGGGGGTATACCAGTAATTTTAATTGGTAGTTCTCATGGGGGATATTTAGCAAATTTATGTGCCAAAATAAGCCCTTGGGTTGTAGATACTATAATAGATAATTCCTCTTACGCTCTTGCACCTCTTTCGTATTTGGGTTTTGCTAAAGAAATCGATTATACTAAGAACTGCGAATTTTATATAAATTATTCTGAAAATATTGATTTATTTTTATTTACTAAAAGTTTTTGGACGTCTAATCAATACTCTCCTTGTTATTTTTCTAATGCAAGGAAAAATATTAGAGATATTTTAAATTATGAACATTTAAAACTTCAATCAAGTTATAAAAAAATTCCTTATATTAGTTATCATAGTATATATGATACTATAGCTCCATTTAAAGATAAGAAAGAGTTATATGGGTTTTTAAATCAATTAGGATTTAATGCTTGCTTATATGAAATTAATTGTGAAAAACAAATAGATGGTAGATTGATTAAAAATTTAAATCACGGATTAGGAATGTCAATAAAAACTTTAGTCAAAAAACACTTACCGCAAATTTTACAAGAACCTTTAAAAGATAAAACTTGTAAAAAAGAAATCTCATATAAGTGTGATGATTTAATATATACTTTTAAAGAGGAAAATGAACAGATTGTTTTAAGTATATTAAATTCAAATTAATATTATTTATTTTGTAAAAAGTAATTTTTAAGTAAAATTACTTTTTACTTTCAAAAGATTATTATCAAAAAGAGTATTCATGGCAAGCAAACAACTTTCACTTAAACATCTTAGTATGCCTATATTACTTGAAATGTTTTTAAGATATTTTTCTTTGATTATCAACACCGTTATGGTTTCACAGTATTCTAACTTTTTAGTTGGAGCTATGGGTGCGGGTAATCAAGTAGCAGATTTATTTATCATTATTTTTAGTTTTTTAAGTGTGGGTTGTAGTGTGGTGATTGCCCAAGCTTTAGGGGCTAAAGATTACACTCTAGCAAGAAAGGCAATACATCAAAGTTTATTTTTAAATGCTTTGCTTGGTTTTGTGTGTGGAAGTTTGATTTTATGGCATGGAGAGTTTTTACTCTATCTTTTACAAATTCCAAATGAGCTTTTAAAAGACAGTGAAATTTACTTGCATATGCTTGGAATTTGTTTGTTTTTTGATGCTATGGGTATAGTTTTGGCTGCTATTATTAGGGTGTATAATATGGCTTATTGGGTTATGTTTACAACTTTATTGATGAATGTTGTGATATTTATAGGAAATTTTTATGTGTTACATTTTACTAAATTAGAGCTTTTTGGAGTAGGTCTTAGTAATATACTTGGGCGTTTGGTAGCCTTTGGTATGCTTATAGCAATACTTAGTTTTAAGCTCAAAATTCATCTTAAAATTAAAGAGATGATAAACCTTGAAAAAGTGGTACTTAAAAAGATTTTTAATATCGGTGGCTTTGCAGCAGGAGAGCATTTAATATGGTTTATACAATACACCATAGCTTTTGCTTTTGTAGCAAGTTTGGGTAAAGAAAATTTAAGCGTTCAAACGATTTACTTTCAAATTTCTTTACTTATCATGCTAGTAGGACAAGCCATAAGCGTAGCAAATGAAATTATCATAGGTAAATTAGTCGGCGCAAAATACTTAAATGTGGCCTATAAACATACTTGGATAGCTTTGTATTTTAGCGTGGTTGCAAGTGCTTTTGTGGCTTTACTTAATTATGTTTTGCAAGATTTTACCATGGGTGTAGTAAAGCTTGAAGAAAGTTTAAAAGAACTTATGATACCACTTTTTACTCTTTCAATATTCTTAGAAATCTCAAGAACTTTTAATATAGTCATGGTGAATTCGCTAAGAGCAAGCGGTGATGCGAGGTTTCCGTTTTTAAGTGGAGTGGTATTTATGCTTGGAGTTTCTTTACCGGTTGGCTATGTGCTTTGTTTTTATGCTGGACTTGGAATTTTAGGAGTTTGGATAGGTTTTTGTGCAGATGAGTTTTTACGCGGTATTGTAAATTCATATAGATGGAAAAGTAAAAAATGGCAAGGCAAAGCACTAGTATAAAAGGAATTTTAGAATTTAAAGAATTTCGTTTTGCTTTTGAAAAGAAAAAACTTAAATATCTAAGACTTAAGATAGATAGGGATTTAAATTTCAAACTTAGTATACCGCTATATTATGAGCAAAGAGATGTTTTAAGATTTTTAGAAAAAAATGAAAGTTGGATTAGAGCCAAAGAAAAAGAACTTTCTTTAAAAAGAGTAGTTTTAGCAAGTGATGAGTTATATTTTTTAGGTAAAAAATACAAGTTAGTTTTTAATGAAAATCATAAAAAAGTTCTCATAAAAAAAGATAAAATCTTTGCAAAAAATCAAAAAGCCTTAGATCTTTTTTTAAGGCGTAGTGCTAGGATGATTTTTGAATATTTTATAAAAAAATGGCAATTTATCCACAAGAGAAAGGTACAAAGAATTTGTATTAAAGAAATGATTTCAAGATGGGGTTCTTGCAATCATCAAAAAGCATATATAAACTTAAATTTAAAACTCATGCAAAAACCTATAAAAGCTATAGAATATGTGATTTTACATGAACTTACACATTTAATCTACCCACATCATCAAAAAGAATTTTATGATTTTTTACATAAATTAATGCCTGATTACAAGACAAGAGAGGTTTTTCTAAAAAGTCTTATTTTTTAACAAAAATTTATTTTAATTTAAAAAATCATTTATTAAAATAAATTGTTTTTAAATATCTTTTAAAGGAAAAACAATGAAAAGAAGAAATTTGTTAAAAGTAGGTGCTCTTGGTTTAGCTGCTATGCTTTTTAGCGGTGTTGCTTTAAATGCTAATGATGTGGTTAATTTTCCAAAAGATAAGCAAAAAGCTTTATTGCTCTCAAGTTCAGGCTATAAAGACACTGGGTATTTAAACCATGCTTTACCTTGGCTTAAAGAATTTGTTGAAAAAAATAACTTAAAAGGCAAAAAAGTAGCATTTATACCTTATGCAGGTGTTAGAAAAACTTATGAGCAATATGAAGCACAAGTTGCTAAAGCTTTAGAAAGTTTAGGTCTTCAAATAATTAGTGTACATAGAGGTAATGCTGTTGATATTGTTAAAAGTGCTGATGCGATTTTTGTAGGAGGTGGAAATACTTTTGAACTTGTAAATCAGCTTTATAATAATAACCTAGTAGAACTCATTGCAAAAAGAGTAAGTGAGGGTGTACCTTATGTTGGCTGGTCAGCAGGCTCAAATGTAGCAGGTACAACTATGATGACAACTAATGATATGCCTATAGTTGAACCAAAATCATTCAACACTTTTAATATCTTCCCTCATCAAATCAATCCACATTTTATCTCAGGTAAGCCAGTAGGACATAATGGTGAAAGCCGCGAAGAAAGACTTGAAGAGTTTTTGATTGTTAATCCTAAAGTAGTTATTTATGCTTTGCCTGAAGGTGTTGCATTATTACTTGATGGAAAAAAAGCAAAAGTTTTAGGTATGGATAAAAATGCTCCACTTTTAAAACTTGAAAACAAAAAAGAAATTCAAAAAATCGCTATCGGTTCTGAATTTAACTACTAAAATAACAAGCTATCTATATTTTAGATAGCTTGTTTAAGCTTTCCTTAGAATTAAAATTGTTATATTTATGCTTTAAAAATTTAATTTTAAGGTTTTTAACTTGCTTTTAGAAATTACTTTTGATTATAAATCTAAAAATGATATTTTTGAGTATTTGTTAGCTTATTATGCTAAAGATTATGTGTATAATTATGAGCAAAAAGATGAAAAAATCATCATTAAAGTTAAAGGCGAAAAAGATGAAATTCAAGCCTTTTGTTCTAATTTAGAAAATATCAGCCACAGTGTTTTTTTAAACAAATTTGACTTAAAAGTTATAGAAGAAGATTTTACACCTATAAAAAAAGAAAAAACCTTCACCAAAAGAAGTTTTTTAACAAGACTTAATGCAAATGCTTATACCCAAGGTGAGCTTTTAGAAAATGAATGGGGTGTTTTTGTAGAAGAAGAGTTTAAGATAGAAGAAGATTTTATAAAAATCACTAAAGAAAATTTCTGTGATAATTTAAAAAAAGCCTTGGAAAAATTAAAAAACAAAGAAAAAATATATTTTAAAAGCTCAAAAGGAGTATATACTTTTGAAATTTTTAATGAAGTATTAGATGATTTTTTAATGCCAAGTGATCCAAAACATATCAATGCGTTTTTTTCCTGCAATAATGAGCAGTTTAAAATCTTAGCAGGGGTTGAAAAGCCTCTAATGAAGCTTAAATTTAATGCTATTTTTAGACAAAATCATCAATTAAATCATGAATATTTTAAAATAAAAATATATGATAATCTTTTCTTGTTTGTCTTGTGTTTTGAGCTTGAAAAAGAAGGAATTAAGTTTTTAAATTTTAAAAAGCTAGAACATTTTGAGGATGATTTTAAAGTGGCTTTAATCGAAAATGAGCTAGTAGTTTGTAGGGGTTATGATTATATTTTACCTGAGTTTAAAAATTTGATTTTTCAAAAAGAAGATAAAAATTTTGCAAGAATTTCTTGTATATTGTCTGATTTTAAAGACAAAAAGCCTTTGCTTTTAGAACTTAGTAAAAAATATGATGATATTATCTTACTTGATAAAGAAATCAATCTTTTAAAACTTTGCTTGCCAAAAAGCTTTGATGAGTTTTATGAAACTATAAGTCAAGATGATGTTGCTAAGAGATTACTAGCTAATTATGAAAAAGAATTTATTCTTGTGCGAAAAGAACTAAATATGGCTAATAATTTTTTTAATCTTTTTGGCATGGTAGGGATGATTTTAGAGCTTGGTGAAGACGAGAAAAAAGCAGCATTAGCGCTTTTGGCTTTAGCAGATGAGAGTAAAATGGCAAAAGGTGTTAGGATAGATTTTAAGCATAATGAGCAAAAAGAATTTGATTATACTAAGACCTTAAGAAGCGTGATGAGTTTTAAGCTTGCTGGAGTAGAAAATCAAATCATAGCCTTAGGTGTTGTTGAGAGTTTGGCGTATTTTTTAAGAGATTTATTTGATAATTTAAAGGCTAAAGAGCAAGTTGATTGTGCCGTGCTTAGTGGGAGCTTGTTTGAACATAAAAGCCTTAGTAAAAATGTATTTAAACACATACCATTTTTTAAGTTAAGCGATGTCCCACTTTGGATATGAAATTCATATTAAAGGGCTAGTGCAAGGCGTTGGCTTTCGTCCTTTTGTTTTTAATATAGCTAAAGAGCTTAATTTAAAAGGTGAAGTTTATAACAACAGCTTAGGCGTTGTTATAATCCTTGAGTGTAGCAATGATGAATTAGAAATTTTTAAAGAAAAACTTTTTGCTAATTTACCACCTTTAGCTAGGATAGATGATTTTAATTTTTCTTATAAAAAACTTCAAAAAACTTATAATGAATTTAGTATAAGTACTTCACAAGATAGTGAAAAATTTAGTCCGATTTTGAGTGATTTTGCTCTTTGTGAGGATTGCTATAATGAATTTTATGATGAAAAAAACCCGCGTTTTAAATACCCTTTCATCACTTGCACAAATTGTGGACCAAGATTTTCTATTATAAAAAAACTTCCATATGATAGAGCTAATACGACTATGGATGAGTTTAAAATGTGTTCTTTTTGTCAAAGCGAGTATGAAGATCCTGTTAATCGTCGCTTTCATGCTCAACCACTCTCATGCCCAAAATGCAAAATTACTATTTTTTTAAAAGATAAAAATCAAAATATTTTAGCTAAAGATGAAAAAGCTTTTATCTTGCTTGCAAAACTTTTAGAACAAGGTAAAATCATAGCTTTTAAAGGTATGGGTGGGTTTCATTTAATTTGTGATAGTACAAATGAAAATGCTATAAATGAACTTAGAATACGTAAAAATCGCCCTAAAAAGCCTTTTGCTATCATGGTAAAAGATCTTAAAATGGCTCAGGAATTAGCTTTTATTAATAAAGCTGAAGTAAAACTTTTAACTTCAAATTTAAAACCCATAGTTATTTTAAATAGCAAAAATATCCATAAAAGCTTAGCGCCAGATACTAATAAAATAGGTATTATGTTAGCTTATATGGGAACGCATTTAATGCTTTTTGAACATTTTAAAAAACCTATCATTGCAACAAGTGCTAATTTAAGTTCACAAAGCATTATTTATGAAGAAACAAAACTTTTAGAGCAACTTAGTGATGTATTTGATTTTTATCTTGATTATGATAGAGCAATACACAATTCAAGCGATGATAGCATTGCTCAAGTTATTAGCGAAAAAGCTATGTTTTTAAGGACTTCAAGAGGCCTTAATCCGCTTTATATCAATACAGCAGATATTTTTAATACAAAAGAAAATATTCTAGCTCTAGGAAGTGAGTTAAAAAACGAATTTGCATGTTTTTTTAAAAATCAAATTTTTATTTCTCCTTATATAGGCGATATGAAAAGTTTAGACATACAAGAGAGATTTTTTAAAATTTTAACTTTCTTTCAAAACTCTTATAAACTAAATTTTGATCAAATTTTAAGCGATAAACACCCACAATTTAACTATGTAAAAGAATTTAAAGATTATAAAAATTTTCGCGTGCAACATCACTATGCACATCTGTGTGCTTGTTTATTCGAACATAAAATTTACAAAAATGATGTTTTAGCCTTTGTTTTTGATGGAACAGGTTATGGAGATGATGGAAAAATTTGGGGTGGTGAGATTTTTAGAGCGAATTTAAAAAACTATGAAAGGTTAAATCATTTTAAAAATTTCAAACTCATTAATGCAGATATTAAAAATATCGCAAATTTAGCTTTAGCTTTGATTTTTGATTTTAATTTAGAAAACAAAGCTAGCGAGTTTTTAGCTAAATTTTCTCAAGTAAAATTAGACAATCTTAAAAAAATTCACACTCAAAGCTCTTTATATACGAGTTCTCTTGGTAGGATCATCGATGCTTTTGGCGCTTTTGCTTTTGATATACAAAAGCTTGATTATGAAGCACAAATTGGACTTTTGATGGAAAAATATTATGATAAAAATCTTGATTATAGTTACAAATTTGATATCCAAGAAAAAGAAATTTGCTTTAAAAATGCTTTTTTACAAGCTTTAGAAGATAAAGATAAGGTTAAAATTAGCACAGGTTTGCTTAATGGCATTGCAAATTTAATTATAGAATATTCAAAAGATTTTAAAGAAGAAGTGCTTTTGTGTGGTGGGGTATTTCAAAATAAAACCTTACTTGAAATTTTAGATCGAAAAAAATTCACTTATAAAACTTCTTTACAATTTCCTTGTAATGATAGCTCTATTGCGCTTGGGCAGCTTGTGCATTATTTATCTTTAAAAACTTAATAAAACTCATATTTTTTTAATACTTTTTTATATACAATAAAATAAAAATATAAAGGAAAGATTATGTGTAAAGATTGTGGCTGTTCTATTAATGAACATGAACATCATCATGATCACCATCATGAAAATCCAGCTTTAAAAGATGAAAAAACTATTAATGTTATTAGTAAAATTTTATCAAAAAATGATCATCAAGCAGCTCATAATAGAGAGCATTTTAATGAGTATAATACTCTTTGTATTAATCTAATGAGTTCTCCAGGAAGCGGTAAAACAACACTTTTAGAAGAAACTATAAAAACTTTAAAAGATGATTTAAAAATAGCCGTGGTTGAAGGGGATTTAGAAACTAATAATGATGCAAATCGCATTATCAAAGCAGGAGGCTTAGCTCATCAAATCACCACAGGACAAACTTGTCATTTAGATGCTTTTATGGTGCATGAAGCTTTACATCATTTTAAACTTAGCGAACTTGATATAGTATTTGTTGAAAATGTAGGAAATTTAGTATGTCCTGCAAGTTATGATTTGGGCGAGCATTTAAATGTGGTTTTACTTTCAGTAACAGAAGGTAGCGATAAGGTAGAAAAATATCCAGTGATGTTTAGAAAGGCTGATTTATTAGTCATTACTAAAGCCGATTTAGCTCAGCATTTTGACTTTGATTTTAAAGCAGCTTCTATGGCTGCTAAAAGGCTAAATCCTAAAATAGATATTATGATTTTAGATAGCAAAACAAAAACAGGATTTGATCTTTGGATAAATTATCTAAAAATGAAAAAGGAGCTTAACTAATGTGTCTTTCTATACCTTCTAAAATTTTAGAAATTGATGAGCTAAATTCAGCCATAGTAGAAACTTTAGGGGTTAAAAGAAGAGTGAGTTTGGATTTAATAAGTGAACCTTTAAAAGTAGGTGATTATGTGCTTATACATGTGGGTTTTGCTATGGAAAAAATCGACACTCAAGCTGCACAAGAGAGTTTAAAAATTTATACAGATATAGCAGAGAAAATGCAAAATGGACAAATTGATGAAAATGAAGGCGATATGGGGCTAAAAAATGGATTTAATTAATGATTTTAGAGATAAAGAAAGAATTTTAGCCCTAAAAGAACTTATTGCTTCTAAAATTACTAAGCCTATTAATATCATGGAAATTTGCGGTGGACATACGCATAATATTATGAAATTTGGTTTGCCTGATTTATTGCCAAAAGAAATTAATTTTGTTCATGGCCCAGGCTGTCCTGTGTGTGTTATGCCTAGAGAGCGTATTGATGTGGCTTTAAAGCTTGCAAGTATGCCAAATACTATCTTTTGTGTATTAGGCGATATGCTTAAAGTGCCAGGAAGTTATGAAAGCTTAATTGATCTTAGAGCCAAAGGAGCTGATGTTAGAGCGCTTTATACACCTTTGGATGTGATAGATATAGCTTTAAAAAACCCTGAGAAAAATATAATCTTTTTTACCATAGGTTTTGAGACAACTACACCTATGAGCGGGGTGATTATAGAAAAAAGTATAGCCTTAAATTTAAAAAATTTATTTTTTCATATTAATCATGTATTAGTTCCACCCGCAGTAGAAGCTATCATGCAAGATGAAAATGTAAAAATTGATGCCTTTTTAGGACCTTCTCACGTAAGCGTTATCACAGGATCAAACATTTATGAACCTATTGCTAAAAAATACAAAACTCCTATAGCAGTAAGTGGATTTGAACCGGTTGATATAATGCTTAGTGTGTTAAATATAGTAGAGCAAATGAATGTAAATACTTTTGAAGTTTATAATGAATATCACAGAGTAGTTAGCAAAGAAGGAAATTTAAAAGCTAAGGCTTTAGTAGAAAAATACTTTAAACCTTGTGATTTTGAATTTAGAGGTCTTGGAGTGATTGTAAATGGTGGGCTTTGTTTAAAAGATGAATTTGCACACTTAGATGCTAGCAAAGTGTTTGATTGTAAAGTGCAAAGTAAAGATGAGAGTAAAGCTTGTATTTGTGGTCAAATTTTAAGAGGTTTAGCTAAACCTTATGATTGTAAGGTGTTTGCAAAAGCTTGCACTCCAAAAAATCCTATAGGTAGCTGTATGGTTTCTAGTGAAGGAGTTTGTGCGGCTTATTATAAATACTATCAAGATAAGGCATAAAATGAAACAAATTACTCTAGCCCACGGTGGTGGTGGTGAAGAAATGAATGCTTTGATAAATGAAATTTTTTCTATTTTTGAAAATGATGTTTTAAAAGAAGCAAATGATGCTGCTATTTTAGATGATTTGGCTTTTAGCACCGATTCTTTTGTACTAAATCCTATCTTTTTAAAAGATATAAATATAGGAAAATTAGCAGTTTGCGGTAGCGTAAATGATGTATTAATGGTGGGAGCAAAACCACTATATTTATCACTAGCTTTGATTTTAGAAGAGGGTTTTGAGATAGAAAAGTTAAAAATTATACTAAAATCTATAAAAGAAGAATGTGATAAAGCAGGAGTAAAACTAGTTTGCGGGGATACTAAAGTTGTTCCTAAAAATAAAGGCGATGAAATATATATTAATACTTCATGTATAGGTAAAAATATACAAAAAATCAATACCAAAGACTTAAAAAGTGGTTGTAGTATCTTAGTTTCAAGGGATATTGGAGCTCATGGTTGTGCAGTTTTGGTTGAAAGAAATAATTTAGAGGCAAATATCCAAAGTGATTGTAAAAGCTTAAAAGATGAAGTTTTAACACTTTTAAATGCAGATATTTCTATAAAAGCAATGCGTGATGCTACGCGTGGTGGACTTAGTGCGGTTTTAAATGAATGGGCTAAATTAAGTAATTTGGAGCTTTTAATATATGAAGAAAAAATTCCAGTTTGTGATGAAGTTTTAGGGGTTTGTGAGCTTTTTGGGTATGAGCCTTATGAGCTTGCAAATGAAGGAACTTTTATTATTTGTGTAGATAAAAAAGATGAGCAAAAAGCATTAGAAATTTTAAAACAATTTAATGCTAATGCAGCCATTATAGGTGAAATCACAGCTAATGAAAAAGTAAGAGTGGTTTTAGAAAATGCTTATGGAGCAAAACGCATTTTAGAAGCTCCAAAAGGCGAACTTTTACCAAGAATTTGCTAATGCATGAGTTAAGTATTACAGAATCATTACTAGAGCTTTGCGAAGAATATGCTCAAGGAAAAGTTATTGAAGAAGTGCATGTTAAAATAGGGCGCTTAAGCGGGATTGAACCTCCACTTTTACAAAGAAGTTTTGAAACTTTTAAAGAAAATAGTCCTTTGTGTAAGAATGCTAAATTTATTATGCATATTCAAGAAGTAGTAGTTGAATGTCAAAAATGCCATTTTAGCGGAGTGCTTGAAAATAATATCTTTTGGTGCCCAAAATGCGAAGATAAAGATTTAAAAATCATAGATGGAGAAGAACTTTATCTTATGCAACTTGTTTTAAAAGAAAACGAGGATTTAGAAAATAATGACAAATAAAGAAATCATCTTAGGTGCGGGTTGTTTTTGGTGCACTCAAGCTGTGTTTGATGAAATTAAAGGCATAGTTTATACAGAAGTAGGTTATAGCGGTGGCAAGCCAAATCCAAGTTATGAAAGCGTGATAAATGGTGATGGGAATATAGAAGTAGCTAAGATAATTTATAATGAAAAACAAATTTCATTAGAAAAAATCTTAGAACTTTTTCTCAAAATGCATGATCCAACAAGCTTAGATAAACAAGGTGCTGATGAGGGGAAGCAATATAGATCAGTTATTTTTTATCAAACTAATGAGGAGTTAAAAATCATTAGTGATTTTTTACAAAAAGTACAAAAATATTACACTAAAGCTATAGTTACGCAAGTTTTAAAATTAGAAAAATTTTATAAGGCTGAGGATTATCATCAAAAATATTTTAAAAATAATCCCAGCCAAGCTTATTGTAGATTTGTCATTACACCAAAGCTAGAAAAACTAGTAAATCATTCTAATTTTTCTTTTTAGAAATAGGACAAACCCCAAGTGGACAAGCTTGTTTTCCACTAAGCACTCTTATGGGACAAACAGCAAAAATACCTGTTAATAAAGGAATTAAACCCAACAATCCCCACCAAGTTGAAAAATAAACTCCTAAAGAAAACGCCACTATGGCTAAAGCTATTCTTAGCACTCTTTCTAATTTACTCATAATTTCTCCTTTTTGTTGATATTATAAATAAATTTTAAAAGTATTTCTGTGATAAAGTTACAAAGAAATTAGTATTATTTTAGATCTTTCAAGCTTGATTTTACCTTCTTTTTCTAATTCTTTTAAAATTCTTGAAACGGCCTCTCTGGCGCTTCCTAAGTGATTAGCTAAAGCTTCATGGGTAATTTTTAAAGTATTGTTGCTAGCATTTTCTTTCAAAAAATCACAAATTCTAGAAGATAAAGGCATAAATAAAGCTTGTTCTAAAACTTTGATTAAGGTATTAAAACGCTTGGTGATTAAACTTAAAACATAATTATTAATTTTTGGGTATTTTTCTTTTAAAATTTGAAAAATTGTTGAGGGGATGATGGCTATACTTGTATTTTGAGTACTTTGTATAAAAACATCATAAGATATGCCATCCATATTACACTCAGAGCAAATAACGCATTCGTCATTTTCTTTAAGGTGAAAAAGTGTTATTTCTTTTGCATTTGGGGTTAAAATAAAAGCTCTAAGCTCGCCTTTTAAAATTTTTATAAATCCTAAACATTTATCATTGACCTTAAAGTCTTTTTCAATGTTTATTATTTGTAAGTGCTCTTGTATAAGTTTGAGATCTTGTTTTTCTATTTCAAAACGAGAAAGAAAATTTTCCATGTTTTTAAGTTTTAAAAGCCTATAAAAGGCTTTTAAATTTTAGTGGCAACCACAACCACCACATCCACAACTTTGACCAAAGAAGCTTTCTAAAGCTTGCATATTTGGAAGTTCTGTTACTTCATTTACCAATTCTTTATAAGCAACCACACCATCTTTAACTACAAACACTGCTCTAGCTAAAATTCCCTCAAGTGGACCATCAGCCATTAAAACACCATATTTTTCACCAAATTCTTTAGAAACAAAATCACTTGCAACAGTTAAATTATCTATACCTTCAGTTGAGCAAAAACGACCCATAGCAAATGGTAAATCCATGCTAACTACGATTACTTCTACACCGCTTGCTGCTGCTTTTTTATTAAATTCTCTAGCTTCAGTTGCACATACTGGAGTATCAAGACTTGGTACGCTGATAATAATTTGAGTTTTGCCTTTTGGGGCAATTTCAACACCTGAAAGATCTTTAGCTTTTAAGGTGATATTTGGAGCCATATCGCCAACTTGGATGTTATTTCCTTTTAGATTTACTTTATTTCCTTTGAATAATACACTATTCATTTTTTCTCCTTGAATGATTTTTATTAATCATAATATAAAAAGATTAATAAAGTCTTATTTTTGTTCTTCTTTGCACATACCTGCTTCGATTAGAAAACATGAAGGTTGATAATTGCTTTTTTTAATCTTGTCATATTTTGCATAGCTTAAGTATAAAGTATCCTTAGCTCTAGTTACTGCTACATAAAAAAGCCTTCTTTCTTCTTCCAAACTTCCACCCATGCTCATGAGTTTTTGATTAGGAAATCTTCCTTGTGCAAGATCAATTACAAATACAAGTTCAAACTCAAGCCCCTTACTAGCATGTATGCTTAAAAGATTAACCCCACTACCACTACTCATTTCACTAGCACCAAGAGTAAGAAAATTATAATATTTATAATTATCACTATAATTTTTAGCAAGTTCTTTTAATACAAATATTTTTGCATTGATTTTTTCTAAAATTTCATTTTTTTTATTTAAATCAACATTGGAGTTTTTATTAGTCGCTCTCTTGGTTGCTAAAATATCACAAATTTCTTTAAAATAATCATTTTCTAAGATTAAATTTACAAGCTGAGTTGAAACCTTACACTCGCTTGCTTTTTTAATAAAAAGATAAATTTTTTCAAGATTTTTCGCACAAAACTCGTTGATTTTAGGTAGACTTAAAATAGGGTGGGTGTTAAATTCACTTTCTAAGTTAAACCTTGAAGGTGAGGCTAGCTCCTCAATATCATCAAAAAGTCCTAGTTGGTAACTTTGTTTTTTGTATTTTTTTAAACTCACATTACTATCAGGATTTAAAAAACCTTTAATCAAACTAGAATGTCCCAGCTTTAATAAAGCATCAAAAATATCTTTTGCTAAAACCCCACCAACTCCTTTGGTATATTCAAGTAAGTGTATAAAAGCCATGATATCTTTTGGATTAAGCACGATTGCAAGCATAGAACAAAAGTTTTTAACTTCCAAGCTTTCAAAAAAACTTCCCCCACCTTTTCTTTTGCTTGCTATACCAAGTTCTCTTAAGGCAACTTCTACTCCATCTGCGCTAGAATTGTTTCTAAAAATAACAGCGATTTCATCAAGATTAACTCCACTTTGTAAGATTATTTTTGCTATGGTAGAGTATTGATCAAATAATTCATTGAAAGTTAGCAAACTTGGTGCTTTAAAATCTCCTTCTCTAGTTACAATCAATTCTTTAGGATATAATCTTTCATTGTTTAAAATCACTTTATTAGCTAGTGCAAGTATATTTTTACTAGAACGATAGTTTTTATTTAAAGTAAAAATATTTGCATCGATAAATCTATCTTTAAAACTTCCTATAATAGAAATATCAGCTCCATTAAAAGCATAGATACTTTGATCATAATCCCCCACACAAAATAAACTTTTACTTTTAAAAGCATCAATTAACGAGCCTTGTAAAGTATTAGTATCTTGGTACTCATCTACTAAAATCTCATCAAATTCAAAATGATGTGAAGCTAAAACATGTTTTAATTTGATCAATAAATCATTAAAATCCACATAATTAAAACGTGCTTTTTCTTCTTCGTATTCTTTTAAAATATCTTCATAAATTTCAGCATAAACAGCTTGTTCATCATAATTTTGACAAAACCAATTATAAAATTCATCTAAGTTTGCATTAGTATTTTGAAATAAAGAATACACATCATACAAATAACTTGGCATATAAGGTTTAGTGTCGCTTAAATGATGAAAAGTGCGTTTTTCAAAAATGGAACGTAAAAGAATTTTAAGCTCACTAGCAGGTTTTAAAATAATATCATGATTTAACTCTTTAAGTAGGGAATAAGCAGTGCTATGAAAGGTTCCTGCTGTGATTTTTGAAGTAATACTTTTATCAAAATACCTGCCAAGTCTTTCTATCATTTCTTTACTAGCTTTGTTTGTAAAGGTTAAAAGCATAATTTTTTCAGGCTTTATACCATTTTGAAGTAAAAAGGCTATTCTTGCAACTATGGTCGAAGTTTTACCTGTGCCTGCACTTGCTATGATTAGATTGTGTCCAAAAGGAGCGCTAGCAGCTTTGTATTGTTCTTCATTTAAACGCGATAAGGGCATGAGCTTCCTAGTTTAAAATTATATTTTGTATATCATTAAAATAAAAATGATTGATACCATCTTTATATTCATAATAAAGCGTAAGTTTATGAGAATCTAAAATAGTCTTAACAATATATAATCCAAGTCCAAAACTATCTTTGTTTTTCTTTCCTTGCGTAAAAGCTTGAGTGTAGTATTTCAAGTCTTTATCTAAGGCTTTTCCTTTGTTTTTAAAGCAAAGATAATCTTTAGTTATTTCTATAGTAACGCAATTTTCATCAGAGTATTTTGTTGCATTATCTATCATATTTTTCATCGCAGTAGTAAAAAGTTTAAAATCCACATTGACGCTAAAACTTTCTTTGATACTAATTTTTACCTTTTCATCATCACTCATAGCTATATCTTTAGCTTCATCTAAAAGATCTAAAATATTGTATTTTTTTAAATTAATCAAACCAGCACCCGAAGTAATTTGTTCAATGGCTGCAAATTCATTAATCAAAATTTCCAAACGATTAAAAGCACCCACTAATCTTTCTTTATATTTGCTATCTTCAAGCATTTCTAAAGTAATTAAACCTTTAGTGATAGGAGTTTTTAACTCATGCATAATATTTCTTAAGAAAAATTGCCTTGAAGTGTTTAGTTTTTGAATTCTCAAAATAGACTCATAAAAGGCTGTTGCTACTTGAGAAATTTCATCATTGCCTTTACTGACATTTTGAATTTCATTGAGTTTATTTTCGCCAAATTTATCTATTTGTCTTTTTAAAGCTCTAAGTGGTTTTAATTTTCTAATGATAAAAATATATAAAATCAATAAAACCATTACCACTATACTAGCAATAAGCTTAATCACAAAATAACGATAACCTTGATATTCTAAATCTTTGTACAAATAAAGCTTACCATCAAAAATGATTTTTAAATATACATTATCTTCTAAAGTAATGATTTCAACTACACCTGTGCTAGTTTGAGCGCGTGCTATGGTTTCAGCTTTGTAGATGATTTTTCTTATAGAAGATGGGGTTGTTAGTTCTATCATTTTGTAATTTTTTGTTTGCTCATAAAATTCTTTTTCGCTAATTACATGGTTAAAATACAATAATCTTGCATTAGCTATAAAAGAATATTTCGCATTAAGCTCATTAGTGTAATTTTGCTGATCATATTTTATAAGCCATAAAAATGCCAAAATCACACTAACACTAGCAAGCAAAAAAACAAAGGTTATGGTATAAAAAATTGATGATTTATTCATTGAGTTAATTTATACCCTATACCTCTGATTGAATGAATGTATTTTGGAGTTTTAGGATCATCTCCGATTTTTTGTCTGATTCTGCTAATGATTACATCTATACTTTTATTACTAGAATCTTCACTAATAGAGCTACAATTATACACAAGTTCTTCACGGCTTACCACTCCACCTTCTTTTTTAATTAAATAACTCAAAATATCAAATTCAGCATTAGTAAAGCTAATTTCTTGATCTTTCATAGTGATAGTATGTTTATATTTATCATATACAAGATCTTTTTTAACTTGAGCTTGAGCGGTTTTTGTATTTGAAATTCTTCTTAAATGACTTTTAATTCTTGCTTGAAGTTCTTGAGGGTTATATGGTTTTGGTAAATAATCATCAGCACCCAAATCAAGAGCTGCAACCTTATCACTAATATCATGTCTTGCACTTGAAATGATAATGGGTGTATCATATTTTTTACGAATTTCCTCGCATACTTCAAGTCCATCAAGTCCAGGTAAGCTTAAATCTAAAATGATTAAATCATAAGGATTTAAAGCAAGTCTTGAAAGACCTATATAAGGTTCATGAGCAATATCTACTTTCATATCAAATTGCTCTAAATATTCAGCTATAATCTCTGCTAATTCTAAATCATCTTCTATCATTAAAATATTTGTCATTTTTTTCCTTTCTTAAAAAAGTAAAGCTCTAACCATACCACCTCTATTAATCCAAATTTTAACATATTCTTTGCCTTTATTTAATTCTAAAGCCTTAGATAATTCTTTA